>JBNKUW010000070.1:0-12643 GCA_050298835.1 Marivivens sp. | reverse complement strand
GTCATGCGGCACTTGCACCGGATTGGTCGAACAGGTTCTGGCTGCAACGTTGGGCGATGATTTTGTCATGCCTACAGCGCAACCGATGTGCAAATGCACCGATCACACGCACGAAGATGTGCGCCGCCTGATCAAGTCGCAGGAGCTGAAATCCATGCCTGCGGTCATGCAGGAGCTCGGCTGGAAAACGGTCGATGGCTGCCATTCCTGCCGGCCGGCGCTGAATTTCTACCTGCTGGCTGATTGGCCGCTGGAGTATCAGGACGATCCGCAGTCGCGGTTCATCAACGAACGCAAACACGCCAACATTCAAAAGGACGGCACGTTCAGCGTCGTGCCGCGGATGTGGGGCGGGATTACCACCGCAAACGAATTGCGCGCGATTGCCGATGCGGCGGACAAATACAAGGTTCCGACCGTGAAAGTGACCGGTGGTCAGCGGATTGACCTCTTGGGGGTCAAGAGTGAGGACCTCCCCGCGATCTGGGCCGATCTGAACCGCGCTGGGCTTGTGTCCGGCCACGCCTACTCCAAAGGGTTACGCACGGTGAAAACCTGCGTGGGCAAGGACCACTGCCGGTTTGGGACCCAAGACAGCACAGGATTGGGCATCAAGCTGGAAAAGGCCCTTTGGGGATCGTGGACACCGCATAAGGTCAAACTCGGTATCTCGGGTTGCCCGCGCAACTGCGCCGAAGCGACCTGCAAGGACGTGGGCGTTATCTGTGTCGACAGTGGCTACGAAGTGAGCGTCGCGGGGGCAGCGGGTATGGAGCTCAAAGAGACCGAAGCGCTCGCCAAAGCTCCGACCGAAGAAGAAGCGATCGAACTGACCATCGCCTTTGTCCAGCTTTATCGTGAAAACGCCAAATACCTCGACCGTCCCTACAAATGGGTGGCCAAGGTCGGGCTCGACTGGGTCAAGGAACAGATCGTCGAGGACGCTGCCAATCGTGCCGCTCTCGTCGAACGGTTCGAGATTAGCCAGTCCGTATATCGTCGCGATCCGTGGGCCGATCACGTTGAGAAGGAACAGGCACGTTACCAACCCATTGCAAACCTGATGCTGGAGGCTGCAGAATGACCGACTGGATTGATATCGGATCGCTTGAGGACATCCCGCAAAAAGGTGCCCGCGTCGTCAAAACCGCTCTGGGCTGCGTCGCGGTGTTCCGCACCGGCGCAGACGAAGTCTATGCTCTGGATGACCGTTGCCCCCACAAGGGCGGCCCTCTGAGCGAAGGCATCGTTCACGGGGCGAGCGTGACCTGTCCGCTGCATAACTGGGTGTTCGATCTGTCGTCAGGACAGGCGCAGGGTGCGGACGAAGGGTCCGTTGCCACCTATGCGGCACGGGTTGTCGATGGCCGTATTCATCTGGATGCGACCCGCCTTCGTAAACGGAGCGCCGCATGAAAGACCTGAGCGCCTCCGAGGTTCGTACGACCTGTGCCTATTGCGGGGTCGGATGCGGTGTGATCGCAACGCCGGACGGAAAAGGGGGTGTCGCCGTCAAAGGCGATCCCGACCATCCGGCGAATTTCGGTCGCCTGTGTTCCAAAGGATCGGCGCTCGGGGAAACGGTTTCGACCGAGGGGCGCTTGCTCGCGCCGATGATCTACGGGCAGGAGAGCGATTGGGATACCGCTCTCGACCTTGTGGCAGAGAAATTCCAGTCCACGATTGCTAAACATGGTCCTGACAGCGTGGCGTTCTATGTCTCTGGTCAATTTCTGACCGAAGACTACTACGTCGCCAACAAGTTGATGAAAGGTTTCATCGGGTCGGCCAACATCGACACGAATTCGCGCTTGTGCATGGCCTCGACCGTTGCGGGGCACAAACGCGCGTTCGGCACGGATACTGTTCCCGGCAACTACGAGGACCTCGAACAGGCAGACCTTGTCGTGTTGGTGGGGTCAAACCTCGCGTGGTGCCATCCGGTGCTGTTCCAGCGCATTTCAGCCGCCAAGGCAGCAAACCCGCGAATGAAGATCGTCAACATCGATCCGCGTCAGACGGCGACCTCGGACCTCGCTGATCTGCATCTGGCGATTGCGCCTGGATCGGACGTCGCGCTCTTTAACCGGCTGCTGGTCGAGATTGTTCGTCGGGGCAAGGTTGATCCTGCTTATGTGTCCGAACACGTCAACGGGTTTGGCGACGCAGTAAAAGCAGCACAGGCCGACAGCATTTATCCTATCGACGTTCCCGAAGCCGACCTACAGGCGTTCCTTGACCTTTGGGTGGCGACCGAAAAGGTCGTCACGGTGTTCAGTCAGGGCGTGAACCAGTCCTCTGCTGGCGCGGACAAGGTGAACGCGATCATCAACTGCCATCTTGCAACGGGTCGGATCGGTCGTGCAGGCATGGGCCCGTTTTCGGTAACTGGCCAGCCCAACGCCATGGGTGGTCGCGAAGTCGGCGGGCTGGCCAACATGCTCGCTTGTCATCTGGACATCGAAAATGCGGATCACCGTGCCGCGGTCGGTGAATTCTGGGACGCTCCTGCAATGCCAGAACAGGCGGGGCTGAAAGCGGTCGAAATGTTCAAGGCGGTAGCCGACAAACGGATCAAGGCGATCTGGATCATGTGCACAAACCCTGTTGCATCGTTGCCCGAAGCTGACCGTGTTCGTGAAGCGCTCCAAGACTGTGAATTTGTCGTGGTCTCTGACATGTTCGGTACGACTGATACCGCAAAAACTGCTGATGTCCTGCTGCCCGCTACCGGTTGGGGCGAAAAGGACGGGACGGTCACGAATTCGGACCGAACTATCAGTCGTCAGCGCGCGTTTCTGCCGCCGACCGGTCAAGCCCGACACGATTGGGATATCATTGCAGACGTTGGACGCCGAATGGGGTGGGCAAAGGCATTCGACTACTCCGCACCTCAGGAGATTTTCGATGAATACGTGGCGCTCTCTGGTGTCGCTGCGCAATTCGGACGCGACTTTGACGTCTCAGACTGGCAGGTGGATTTCGATAGCTTTACTCCGCGTCGATGGGGGGCGGACCGGTTCTTTGCCGACGGCGGGTTCTATCACGCGGACAGAAAGGCAAAGATGCTGCCGCTGTCCTATCGTGCGCCGGAGACAAACCAATCGCTGGACTATCCGTTCCGCTTGAACACCGGACGCGTCCGCGATCATTGGCATACGATGACCCGATCCGGTCGTAGCCCGCGATTGTCTCAACACCTTGCTGAACCCTTTGTTGAGATCCATCCCGATACGGCCGCCCGCCTTGGGATCAAACCCGCGCATCTGGTGGAACTGACCTCTCCTCACGGGTGTTGCATCGTTCGCGCGTTGATCACCACACGGGTTCGCCGCCGAGAGCTATTTGCACCGATCCACTGGACGGGCGAATTCGCTCCGACAGGACGTGTGGATGCCTTGGTTGCAGCAGTGGTCGATCCGGTATCCGGTCAGCCAGAAAGCAAGGCCGCGACCGTTCAGGCTGCCCCGTACAATGCAGGTTTCTACGCCTATGCGGTGTCTGCCGATGATGTGTCACCCGCGACCGCCTATTGGGCCAAAGCCCGCGTCGGGAATGGTTGGCGTATGGAGCTTGCCGGTGAGTTGCCCGAGGACTGGGAGAGTTTTGCATTCGACCTGTTTGGCGAAGGTGAAGTGATGAGCGTCACCGATCCGACACGTGGCGTGGTACGGGTCGCAGTGATGCGTGACGGGAAACTCCGTGGTGCATTGTTTGCCAGTTCCGAACCCGTGGCGGTATCGCGCGACCATCTGGCATCGCTGTTAGGAGAGGTCGCGCAAGACGTGCTCGCTGGCCGGCCTGGTGCAGACAGGCCTGATGCGGGGCCAGTCGTCTGTTCGTGTTTTTCTGTGGGTGTGAACACCATCTTGAATGCGATCGAACAAAATGGCCTGATGACGGTAGAGGCAATTGGCGCAGCGCTTTCGGCAGGAACGAACTGTGGTTCGTGCAAACCCGAGCTTGCCGCGCTGGTTGCGAGATCAACCGTCAAAGAGGCTGCCGAATGAAAACCGCACTTGCCCCCTATGTCCGCATCCTTGGTCGCGGCGCTAACCTGAGCCGATCCCTGACCTTGGAAGAGGCACAGGAGGCAATGGAAATCACCCTTCGGGGTGAAGCCGCGCCCGAAGCCATCGGGGCGATGCTCTTGTTGATGCGAATGAAGGGTGAAACGGCGGAAGAGATTGCAGGTTTTGTCCGCGCAGCACGGGTTGTTGCACCTGCTGTAGGGCACGTCGCGCTCGATTGGCCAAGCTATGCCGCTGGCCGCACCCGTGGCTTGCCGTGGTTCCTGTTGGCCGCGAAACTGGTGGCTTCTGCCGGCTATCCCGTTCTGCTGCACGGGTGGAACAGCCATCAGAACCCTGTGGCATCCGTACGCAACGCGCTACCGTCTTTGGGCATTCCGGTGCTCGACTCTGCGGACTTTGGGAAACTGGACACCGGTATCGGCTATTTGCCGCTAGAAACGCTGTCGCCTGTATTGTTCGACCTTCTTCGCCTCCGCGATGCTCTGGGCGTTCGGTCATGTATCAACACGGTGCTTCGGGTGCTGAACCCGTCATCGGCGGAGGCATCGGTACAAGGCGTATTTCATCCACCGTATCGTGAATTGCAGATGGACGCGGGGCGGCTACTCGGGCAACGGTCGATGACCGTCCTCAAGGGGGGTGGCGGTGAATTCGAACGCCATCCGGCCAAAGAGGTCGCGCTGTTTGGTCTGCGCAACGGCGACGCATGGGAGGACACAGCGCCTGCGCTGTCCGATACACACGTCCGCCTTGCCGAGGGTGTGGAAACCACCGATCCCGCTGATTTGTCCGGACTTTGGACGGGGGACCTGACGGACGAATTCGCGACGTCGATTGTGCTCGGCACTGCCGACCTCGCCTTGCAATCACTTGGCGCGCCTGAAACTGCGACTGACCTTTGGGCAGCGCGAAACCGTTCAATCTAGGGGCTCAGATCATGAAATCCTTCCCAATGTTTATCAAAATGGCCGGACGACGGGTGGTGATCGTCGGGGGAGGAGAGCAGGCTGCACAGAAGATGCGCCTTATGCTCAAGACAGACGCAGAAATTGTGATTGCCGCACCTGAACTCGACGATGAACTCAGGGCTTTGGTTCGAACCGGACGCGCGGCCCACTATACGGGCCCGATCACGCCCGATCTGTTCCGTGATACGGCACTTGTGTTCATCGGTTCGGGATGCCCTGCTGTCGATGTTTGCGCACATTCCCTTGCCAAAGCAGCCAGCGCGTTGGTGAATGTTGTTGACCAACCTGATCTGTGTGACGCAACCACGCCGTCCATCGTTGACCGCGATCCCGTTGTCGTTGCGATAGGAACAGAAGGAACCGCGCCGGTGCTAGGCCGCGCGATTAAAACCGACATCGAAAAGATGCTCGATCCGAGGTTGGGCAGCTTTGCAGCGTTGGCTGGCCGGTTGCGAAATATGGTCTCTTCGAAAGTCGCAAAAACCGACCGTCGGGATTTCTGGCGTTGGGTCTTCAACGACGCACCGTGGACTGCGTTCAAACGCGGGGCAGAGCGGGAAGCGGCCACTATAATCAAGGACGCGATCGAGGGCGGGCACAGAGCGACCGGAGGTCTGATCAGCCTGATTGACGCAGGTCCGGGAGATCGCGATCTATTGACGCTCCGCGCTGTTGAGCGGCTGCAAGAAGCCGACATCATCTACTATGACCAGACAGTCAACACCGACGTTCTGGAGCTTGCCAGACGGGATGCCGAAAGGGTGTGTTTAACCAGCGGGAAAAGCCTTCTTACTCATAGCGGATGGAGCGACGAACTCCTGATTTCCGAGGCGCGAAAAGGAAATAGAACAGTCCGCCTTTTTGCTCAGAGCTCTGAGTGGCTCGAACGTCTATCGCTGAGTATCCAAGCCGAAACAGATGACTGCGTGCCTATTGAGGTGATTGCAGGTGTCTCAAAACAAATCCGCAATACAGAAACCGGAGCTTTTGTCGGTCAGCACTCAAATCGTGGCTTCCCACGGCAACAGATGTTGTCGTGAGCCTGCCTAGCTCGAGTAATCGTCGATCAGCGTGCTGGGTTTGGCAAACTGATCCAGATCTGTCTGATTGGTCACGGTGACATTGGCTCCATCGACTTCCACACCATACTTGCCGAGCGTCTTGAAAGCGCGGCTGAGGTTTTCGGGAGTCATGCCCAACAGAGCCGCCATCCGCTTTTTATCGATGGAGAGTTGGAACGTTTCTGCGTAGCCCTGATAACGCTGCTGGCGGAGAAGGTAATTCGCCAATCGTTCGATCGAAGTTCGGAGTTTCAGGTCCTTGGACGATTTCACAACACCACGGTAGCACTGGGCGAGCTCCATCACGATGGCCTGTGCGAATTTGGCATCGGTTTCGAAAGCAGCCCGCACATCCGTTGAGGGAAGCAGGATGATCCGCGCCTTTTCCAGTGTCCTCGCGGACATCAGATAGGGGCCATCCTTAATCGTTGCAGCAAGAATAAACGTCGAAATCGGACGGACCGTCGCCATCGTGGTTTCGCGGTTGTTCCACTCAGCAAAGAGTTCGACCGTACCTTCGATAATGACATGCAAAAAGTCCGCAGGATCACCTTCGCGGATCAGTTCGATCATTGGTGGAAAGTTCTGAACATACGCACCACGAGTGAGCGCTTCGAAACTTTCGTCACGCATATCCGCAAAAAGCGGGAGGTCTCGAATCTCTTTTATCTCGGGTCTGGGCATAATGGCCGATTGTATGACTTGATATTTATCAAGAGTCCATCTGTGGTTTGCGGCTCTTGTTATTCGCATTCGTTTAGGTCGTTTTTGCAGGTTGCCGCGGGCTCTCTTTAAAATTTTTGAGACGCTATTTATTTCGCTGCACGGCCATGTCAGTTTTGATCCAGATCAAGAGTTTCCAGAGCTTACGGGCGCATCCCAAGTCTCGAATTCCAGCGCAGACAGAAAATTCTGCTGCTTTACGGAGGGACCAATGGAACTTCAAAACAAGGCAACGAGCCTTTGGGGCAACTTCTTCAATGTGAAGATGGTGCAAATCCGTACATTCCATATGACTTGGTTTGCATTTTTCGCGTGCTTCTTTGCTTGGTTCGGCATCGCGCCTCTTATGAGTGTTGTGCGTGATGAGCTTGCACTCACTAAGGAACAGATCGGTTGGGCGATTATCGGGTCTGTTTCGATGACAATTTTTGCACGCCTCTTTATCGGGTGGCTTGTTGACCGGATCGGACCGAGGAAATCCTACACGTGGCTACTCGTGTTGGGTGCGCTTCCCGTGATGGGCATTGGCTTGTCGCATGACTTTACGACCTTCCTGATTTTCCGCGTGTTGATCGGCGGGATCGGGGCATCGTTTGTTATCACGCAATACCACACGTCCGTCATGTTCGCGCCGAACGTGGTCGGGCAGGCAAACGCAACCAGCGCCGGTTGGGGTAACCTTGGTGGTGGTGTGACGCAGTTCGTGATGCCACTGTTGTTCTCGGTCCTCGTGATTGGTTTCGGGTTTTCCGAACAGATCGGTTGGCGTCTGGCCATGGTTGTTGTCGGTGTGATCATCATGCTGACGGGGATTGGATATTACTTCCTCACGCAGGACGCGCCGGACGGGAACTACGATGACCTCCGCGAAAAAGGGATGATGCCCGAGAAAAAGAAAGTCACGGGCGCATACTGGGCAGCGATGGCTGATCCGCGCGTCTGGGTTCTGTTCGTTATCTACGGAGCTTGTTTCGGTATCGAACTGACAGTGAACAACGTCGCCGCGCTCTACTTTGCGGACTACTTTGATCTGTCGCTGGTCGCCGCCGGTTTCGTAGCCGCCTCCTTTGGCTTGATGAACATCTTTGCCCGCACATTGGGCGGGCTGTTCGGGGACAACTTCGGATCGCTCTGGGGCCTCAAAGGTCGGGCTTTCTGGCTCTTTATCTGCCTGTTGTTCGAAGGTATCGCGCTGATGATTTTCAGTCAGATGCACGTGCTCTTCCTCGCACTGCCTGCGCTGATCGTCTTCAGTCTCTGTGTGCAGATGGCAGAAGGCGCTACCTACTCGGTCGTTCCCTTCATCAACAAAAAGGCGCTTGGTGCAGTTGCTGGTGTTGTCGGGGCAGGGGGTAACGCTGGTGCCGTGATGGCAGGCTTCCTCTTCAAAGGAATGACTGACTGGAGCGGTGCGTTCCTGATCCTCGGCATGATCGTGACCTGCGCATCGGTTCTGGCCTTCTTTGTCCGCTTCTCTACGCAGCAAGAAGACGAAGAACGCGCTGCCTTTGCCGCGGCAAACATCGATACGCTGCGCCGCAAAGCCGAACGCGCCAACGCCGAATTCGAACGTGGCCTGGCTGCGATCGAAGGACAGAGATCCGGCACGGCCGCCGAATAATACCTACTCAAGACCTCGGGCCACCCTTCAGTGGTGGCCCAAAATGAAACACGCCAACAGGGAGGCTCCCATGGCGAATGCTGAAACTCACCCTATTCAGTCCGGTCACACGATGATCGACTGGCGCCCCGAAGACCCACAGTTCTGGAAAGAACGCGGTCAATCGGTGGCAACTCGTAACCTCTGGATTTCGATCCCCAACCTGCTTCTGGCCTTTTCCGTCTGGATGGTTTGGTCGGTGGTTGTGGCAAAACTGCCTGCGATCGGCTTTGACTACACCACAGGCCAACTGTTCTGGCTCGCCGCACTTCCAGGCCTGTCGGGCGCTACGCTGCGGATTTTCTACAGCTTTATGATCCCGATCTTTGGCGGTCGTCTCTGGACAACGCTCAGCTCTGCATCGTTGCTTCTGCCTGCTATTGGCATCGGGTATTCGGTTCAGAACCCGGAAACACCTTATGTTATGTTTCTCGCGCTGGCCCTGATGTGTGGTTTCGGCGGTGGTAACTTTGCCTCCTCGATGGCCAACATCGCCTATTTCTACCCGAAGAAAACCAAAGGGAACGCACTGGCACTGAACGCTGGTCTGGGTAACCTTGGTGTGTCGGTCATGCAGTTTGTTGTGCCGATGGTCATTACCGCTGGCGTCTTTGGTGCAATCGGTGGTGAGCCGGTCACGCTGGAAAATGGTAGCCAACTGTGGATTCAGAACGCCGGTTTCATCTGGGTTCCGTTCATCGCGATCTCCGCTCTGGCGGCTTGGTTCGGAATGAACGACATCGCGGATGCCAAAGCATCGTTCAGCGAACAGTCGATCATTTTCAAGCGCACCCACAACTGGATCATGTGCATCCTTTACACCGGCACGTTCGGTAGCTTTATCGGTTACTCTGCTGGGTTCCCGCTCTTGATGAAAACGCAGTTCCCTGACGTGAATGTTCTGTCCTATGCCTTCCTCGGGCCGCTTGTCGGTGCACTTAGCCGCGCTGCAACCGGTTGGATTTCGGACCGTTTCGGCGGTGGTCGTGTAACCTTCTGGACTTTCCTTGGAATGATCATCGCGGTTTGGGGTGTTCTTCAGTTCCTCCCGTCTGAAGCAAACGCTGCTGGCAACTTCTGGGGCTTCTTCGCCTGCTTCATGGCGCTGTTCTTCCTGACTGGCGTTGGTAACGCATCCACGTTCCAGATGATCCCGACGATCATGGCACACGAAGTTCCGATCCACGAACCGCACCTGAAAGGTGACGAGCAGCGCAAGCAGATCGAACGTGAAAGCGCCGCGATCATCGCGTTCACCTCGGCTATCGCAGCCTACGGCGCGTTCTTCATCCCCAAAGCCTACGGTACCTCGATCAGCATGACCGGTGCACCGAACGGCGCTCTCTGGGGGTTCCTCGGCTTCTACGTGATCTGCGTTGTGATCACTTGGATCTTCTACAGCCGTAAGAACGCTCCGGTGTCTTGCTAAGCCAATGACCTCCTCCCGCGCCAGCCAACGGGTTGGCGCGGCCCCCGCCTCAAGGAGATAAAAACATGAGCCATCTGCTCGACCGATTGAACTTTCTTCAGTCCAAGGAACTGGAACAGTTTTCGAACGGCCACGGACAGGTCACGCGCGAAAACCGTGACTGGGAAGACACCTACAGGAACCGCTGGCGCCACGATAAAATTGTGCGCTCTACGCATGGCGTAAACTGCACGGGGTCGTGCTCTTGGAAAATCTACGTGAAGTCGGGGATCGTAACCTGGGAAACCCAGCAGACCGATTATCCGCGCACCCGTCCGGACCTTCCGAACCACGAACCGCGCGGTTGCGCCCGTGGGGCGTCCTATAGCTGGTATCTCTATTCGGCCAACCGCGTGAAAAACCCGCTGGTCCGTGGCCGTCTGATGAAGGTCTGGCGCAAAATGCGCGAGACAAAGTCGCCGATCGAGGCATGGACCGAGATCCAGAACGACCCGATCCTGCGTCAGAGTTATGTCGAAAACCGCGGCAAGGGCGGTTTCGTACGGGCAACGTGGGAAGAATCCACTGAGATCGTTGCCGCCGCCAACGCCTATACCGCCAAAACCTATGGCCCTGACCGTGTGTTCGGCTTCTCGCCCATTCCAGCGATGTCTATGGTGTCCTACGCTGCTGGTTCCCGCTACTTGAGCCTTTTGGGCGGTGTCTGCATGTCGTTCTACGACTGGTATTGCGACCTTCCTCCGGCATCTCCGATGACATGGGGCGAACAGACTGACGTTCCGGAATCTGCCGATTGGTATAACTCGGGCTACCTGCTGCTATGGGGATCGAACGTCCCGCAAACACGGACGCCGGATGCGCACTTCTATACCGAGGTCCGCTATAAGGGTACGAAATCCGCCGTTATCTGCCCCGACTATTCAGAGGCCGCGAAATTCGGTGATGTTTGGCTGAACGCCAAACAGGGGACCGACGCCGCGCTCGCTATGGCATTCGGCCATGTGATCCTGCGTGAATTCCACCTCGACCGTCAGGCCGAGTATTTCGAAGAATACACCCGCAAATACTCCGACTTCCCGATGCTGGTGAAGCTAGAGAAAAAGAACGGCCATTGGGTGCCGGGCCGGTTCCTGCGAGCCGATGACCTCGACGGGAAACTGGGCGAAAAGAATAACCCCGAATGGAAAACTGTCGCGATTGACCGCAAATCCGATGCGCTGGTCGCGCCAAACGGATCCATCGGCTATCGCTGGGGTGAAGACGGGGAATGGAACCTCGAAGAAAAGGCTAACGGCAAAGATACCGATCTGCGCCTGTCGCTGATCCTCGAAGAAAACCACGACGAAATTGTCGGCGTCGATTTCCCCTATTTCGGCGGTGATGCAACAGCTCCGTTTGCAACGGATGCTGATCACCCCGACGTTCTGACGCGCAACATTCCGGTCAAGTCGGTTAAAACCGCTGAAGGTGAAATCAAGGTCGCAACCGTGTTCGACCTGTTCTGCGCCAACTACGGTCTGGATCGCGGTCTGGGTGGCGACTGGGTCACTTCTGACTACGCTGACGACATGCCGGGTACGCCTGCTTGGGCTGAAAAGATCACCGGCGTTCCGGCGGACAAGATCATCCATGTCGCCCGTGAATTCGCGCAAAACGCCGAGGATACCCAAGGCAAGTCGATGATCATCATCGGCGCTGCGATGAACCACTGGTACCACATGGACATGAACTACCGTGGCGTCATCAACATGCTGGTGATGTGCGGATGCGTCGGTCAATCCGGCGGTGGCTGGGCACACTATGTGGGTCAGGAAAAACTCCGCCCGCAAACCGGTTGGCAGCCGTTGGCATTCGCGCTCGACTGGTCGCGTCCGCCGCGTCACATGAACTCCACCTCGGCTTGGTATGCCCACACCGACCAGTGGCGCTATGAAACGCTGAATGCTGATGAAATCCTGTCACCGACCGCGCCGGATGGTGACTGGGATGCGTCGATGATCGACTACAACATTCGTGCAGAGCGGATGGGGTGGTTGCCTTCGGCTCCGCAGCTGAAAACCAACCCGCTTGAGGTCTCCAAAGCGGCCAAAGCCGCTGGCAAAGACATTCCGACCTATGTTGCCGAACAGCTCAAGTCCGGCGCGTTGGAGATGTCTTGCGAAGACCCCGACGCACCGGAAAACTGGCCGCGTAACCTGTTTGTCTGGCGGTCAAACCTGCTCGGGTCGTCGGGCAAAGGGCACGAGTATTTCCTCAAACACCTGCTGGGCACCGACAACGGTGTCATGGGCAAGGATCTGGGAGAAGAAGGCCACCAGCTTCCCAAAGAAGCGAAATGGCACGACGAAAGCCCGAAGGGTAAACTCGACCTGCTGGTGACGATCGATTTCCGCATGTCCACCACTTGCGTCTATTCCGACATCGTTCTGCCGACGGCGTCTTGGTACGAAAAAGACGACATGAACACCTCGGACATGCACCCGTTCATCCACCCGCTTCAGGCGGCGGTCGATCCGGCGTATGAAAGCAAGAGCGACTGGGAAATCTTTAAATCCATCGCCAAAAAATTCTCTGAGGTGGCACCGGAAATTCTGGGAACAGAAACCGACATTGTCGCGCTACCGATCCTTCACGACACCCCTGCGGAAATCGCGCAGGATCAGCACAGGTTGCTGAGCATGGTGAAGAATTTTGGCATGAACCGCACCCAGGAGAAAACCCCGTAAAGAGGAGCGACCATGGGAACCTAGGACAATCATATCATAATC
>JBNKUW010000069.1:0-12872 GCA_050298835.1 Marivivens sp. | reverse complement strand
GCGGACCAGACGAACACCGTCGATCTGTTCGACAACATCAGCGGTGTTATCCGCTGACCCGTCATCCACGACGATTACTTCATGAATATGCGGATGATCGACGACCGTGGTCAGCACGTCCGCGATACGGGAGGCTTCGTTGTAGGCGGGAACGATGCAGCTAACCTTAGGTGTCATCGTCTGACGCCTCCTTTTGTTTGATGCGCCGGTGGTAGAACCAGAAGCCTCCGGCAATCACGATCACCAGAAGAAAAACCATTGAAACGCGGAAAATGTAGTTGTCGATCGTGTGATAGGCGTATCCGAACATGTATCCGAGGATCACAAACAACAGAGTTTTCGGCAGAGTTCCCAGCAGGTTGAACAACAAAAAGGAACCAAAGGGCATTTTTCCGGCACCAGCCGCGACAAGTACGGCAGCACCGGCCGAATGGGTCAGTTTTCCGATAATCAGGGTTCGCCCCCCACTATCACGGAAATGTCCTGCAAGCCCGACGCGTCGGCTTTTTTTCAACCCCATACGAACCTGCCACCGTCCCGGCAGGATACGCGGACCAAAACGACCGAGGCCATAGAGGATGCCATCGCCGACCAGATCACCAAACACGCAGACCACGTAGACAGCAAAGAGGTTCAGCAGACCGAGCGACGCCATATAGGCGGCTATCACGGTAACGACCGGACCTTCGAGGACGGACACCGGTGCAAGAAGCCACAAACCATGCGTTTGAACCAACTGCTGGATAGTCGCTAGATCCATTCGTCAGTTCCGGGCCTCGGAAACCACGTCAGAGGCGTCCATCGCGTTGCCGCGCCATTCAAACCCTTTGCCAATCCATCCTTTCACCCAAAGGACAGGTAATAGCGCATCGCGGAGCCCCCATGTCAGGACGTCTTTGACCGACGCTGGCCAGCCAGCGACCTTTGCCAAAAGGAATTCAAGTCCGAACCAGTAAATAATCAACGCCGGAAGCCAGCCCCACCCGATAGAACCGGATGCAACAAGAACCGCTGTCACCAGCAACGGAACCATGCTTGCTGACAGGATTTCAGCAGCGTAAAGCGCGGGAAACCCCATGCGCCGCACCTTGGCCCAACGCAGTTGACGATCCCAAACCTCTTTAAAACTGCGCTTGCCGATGGGTTGGGGCAGCAACTCCCCCAAAAGCCTGACGTTCAAGCCGGCATCACGGACGACCTTGGTTGATGCGATATCTTCGGCCATGTCGTGGCCCAGAGCGGCAAGGCCGCCTGCTTTTTCCAGAAAGGCACGTTCCCAGAACAGGATTTTTCCTTGGGCAAACCCGTTCCCGAACGCATCCGAAGTCAATTGCCAACGATCCTGATAGGTGTTGATAAATGCAGCCTCTAGTCGGCCACAGATGTTTTCCGGCCGGATCGCAGCAGGAGGAGACGTTACAAGACCTGTGCCTTCGGTCCAGCGTGCGAAAAGACGTTGGATATAGTCGTGCGGCAAAAGCACGTTGCTATCCGCCATTAGCACGTAAGTGTGGCTTGATGCGCTCCAGCCTTTGACAAGATTGTTGAGCTTTGGATTACCGCTCACCCGATCGTCACCGATCATCAAACGGGCATCAATTTCCGGAAATTCCGCAATCAACCGGTTCACCAGAGGGACGACCGGATCATCACCATCCGCACAACAAAAGATCAGTTCGAGCGGTCCCTCATAGCTCGACCGGAATGTTGATCGTAGGGTTTCCTCAAGCCCGTTTTCCAAGCCGCGCACAGGCCGCAAGACGGTAACACCTGCGCCGGGTTTCGCAGTGGATTTGCGAAGCGGGCGCTGCGTTGCCCAGATCGATGCACCGACTGTCAGAGCATGCATCGCTGCAGTTGCGCCTACAAGTCCGGTGGCCAGAATTTGTAACGTTGTCATCTTGTCCTCAAACCTGCACAGCCGTCGGTTCATTTTGAGGATCGGCAAACCGGTCCTTGCTGGTAAGGGGTTCCACACTGTCTGCCCAATCAAGCATCAAGAGCCGCCCGCCTTCGGTTTCCACCACAGCGGTGCAGTGTTCGACCCAATCCCCGCAATTGACGTAAGTGACACCATCACCGGCGATCAGGGCCGGTTTGTGATAGTGCCCGCAAATGATGCCATCTGTGCCGTGGCTTTTGGCCAAATCAGTAAGGCGTTCCTGAAAACTGTCGGTCGAGCGGAGTGTTTCGTTGATCAACGACATCAGATGATCAATGCCGTACCAGTCTTCTTTTTCAAAAAGCCCCAGCCCGCGGTTCACCAAATTCTGGAATCCCCGCAGAACGCTTTCACAGTGGGCACCCACTTTGGATAGTACCGGTGCGCGCATTTCGAACATATCAACGCTGTCACCATGGATGACCAGATAGCGTGTCCCGTCAGCGGCTTTGTGAACGACACTGTCAGCAACGATCAAATTGCCAAAATACTCTCCGAAGTACTTGCGGAAGAAAGCATCGTGATTGCCGGGTGTGTAGACCAACCTCACGCCGTTTTTCAGACGATCCAACAAAAGGTTTACGACGGCATGATGGGCCGGTTTCCAATTCGACCCCATCGGCCGCCAGTTATCAAAGATATCACCGACGAGGTAAATCGTATCCGCCGAATGCGCCTTGAGAAACGATAAGAGAGCTTCGGCCTGACAACTGTGTGCGCCCAAATGCATATCGGACAAGAACATGACAGGAAAATGCCGCGCCGCAGGGTCGTGCGTAGGCTTTACGTCATTCTGGTACGTGGTTGCCTGAAAGGCGTTTTGCAGGATTTCCTGCGGAAATGCAGACTCTGCCGTTGTTTTCTGTTTCTGAAGCGCCATTGCCGCGTGCCTCACGTCCACCATTAACCTTTGGCGGACCCTAGCAACGGATTGTGACAACTTCGTCTCGGAATATGTCGAAAGAATTCTCAAAATAAAATACCTCGGTCCATGGCGGATTTCTTCGCTGACCTCGGGTCAGAGATAGGTATCGCGGATCATGTTTCAATATGGCGGTTAGGTGGATGACCAGTCAGAACCGGATTTCAAACTCGGCGCCTTTGCCGGATTTGAGTGCTATTTCAGCATTGTGAGCTTGCAGCATGCGCCGCACAATCGATAGCCCCATGCCTGTGCCGCCACTGCTCCGGCGCGTGGTAAAAAACGGTTCGAAAACCTTGGTGCGATTGCCTTCGGATATCCCCGGCCCGTTGTCCGAAATGGTCCAGATGCCGTCACGGACGGTGGAGTGTACTTTGCTTGCCCCATGGGCAATTGCGTTGCCCAAAAGCTGTTCCATCAAAAGTCTGACCGCGTCAGGGGCAAGTGGAATATCAGCGTATTCCTCGACCTCGATTTCGAGCGCTGGAAAATCATGTTCCCACTCAGGCAACAGCGTGCTTAACCGGCAAGTCCCTTGAGCAAACGGCTCTTGCGCCTTGGCCAAGGCCCTTTGTGCATCAAGGAGTGACGTCATCCGGTCTGTTGCCTGATCGATCTTTTCAACCAGCCTGCTCCGTTCGGACGCGGGCAGGCTATCGCTATCCAGCAGTTCTGCCGCCCCGCGCAAAACCGTCAAAGGAGAGCGCAGTTCATGCGTCACATGATCCGCATAGGATCGTAGAACGGCTTCGCGCCCCTGCAACACTCGCCCCATATCAAGCATATCTTGACCGAGCCGTTGCATTTCAGCGGTGCCATAGTGTGCAAGTGGTTCCAGCGCACCATCCTCTCCAGCTTTGATGGCCTCACTCCGCTCTGCAAGAGCGGTGATCGGGCCCAGAAGTATCCGCCACAAAACGAAGCCCGTGAATGCAGCCAAAAGAACGACCACCATGGATACAGCGATAACCGCGTTCTGGTATCCCATGTGCGGCCAGAGATAGCGCACAGCGATAATTCCGGCGACTGGGAGGCAAAGAACGACCGCAAGGGTCATCCCCAAGATCAGCCCCAACGATGGCCGCCATTTCCGTGCGATTACCCTACGCATGGTCCCATCCTGATGCCGACACCATGGAGTGTTTCAATGGCGTCATCACAGCCCGCCTCTGACAGTTTGCGCCGGAGATTGCGCAAATGACTGTCCAGCGTCCGGTCGCTGACATGGATATTTGTCCCATAGACCTGATCCACCAGCGTGGGACGCGGGACCACATGATCGGGGCGGCTCATTAGCCGCACAAGAATGTCTTTTTCCCGCGCCGTCAGAACAATTTCTGTATCCCGCACGCGGCACAAATGCCGTTCGCTGTCCAACAGCAAAACGCCGCGACGCAGGTGCTCCGCAGGCTCCGGCGTCTGAGTGGTACGTTTCAAAATGGCTTTGACCCGCGCCACAAGTTCGCGCGGTGAAAATGGCTTTGAAACGTAGTCATCCGCACCTAGTTCCAGCCCGACAATCCGGTCGACTTCATCCGCGCGGGCTGTCAGGAACAGCACCGGCACGTCCGAGGTTTTGCGCAATTCACGGCAGACGTCCAATCCGTCCCGTTCAGGCATACCGATGTCCAGAACGATCAGATCGGGTTTTTGCCGGTGGTGAAGCACCAGACACTCGTCCCCGTCAGCGGCTTCGATCGTTTGGTGGCCTGCCTGCTCCAACGCGATTCTCAGTACGTCACGGATATCGGGGTCGTCATCAGCAATCAAAATCGTGCCGGTCATTTCCGTGTCCCACCATCGTTGGTCTTTGCAACGAACCTAACGCGAAGCGGAACTTCCGGAAAGTCATCATCCAGCCACCAAGCATCGCGTTTCAGACACTCCGGCACACCACGAATTATTAGCTTCCTCATCTTTGCCCCCAATCATTGTTGTTGGGTCAAAGAAAACAGGCCGCGTCGGGACGCGGCCTGTGGAATATGTGCAGTGTTTGTGCAGATCAGCGAGCGGCCTCGGCCGCCTCGCGGATCGCTTTGATATTATCGCCATAGACCTGTGCGTTATCGACCGAACCACCTTTGAACACGGCAGAACCTGCAACCAGTACGTCAGCCCCTGCCGCAGCAACCAGCGGAGCGGTCTCAACCGTCACACCGCCGTCGATCTGGATATGAACCTCGCGGTCGCCGATCATGTCCCGCAGGCGGCGGGTTTTATCGACGCCGGAGTGGATGAATTTCTGCCCTCCAAAACCCGGGTTCACAGTCATCACCAGCACCATGTCGACCAGATCAAGTACGTGTTCAATGGCTTCAACCGGTGTGCCGGGGTTCAGGCTTACGCCTGCTTTGACACCCTGAGCTTTGATCGCCTGAATGGTGCGGTGGATGTGCGGACCGGCCTCTACGTGGGCGGTGATCATATCGGCACCGGCTTCGGCATAGGCTTCGATATAGGGATCGACTGGCGCGATCATCAGGTGAACATCCATGAAGGTTTTTACATGCGGACGGAAGGCTTTGACTGCCGGTGGTCCAAAGGTCAGGTTCGGAACAAAGTGGCCGTCCATGACGTCCACGTGGACCCAATCAGCACCTTGATCTTCGATCGCGCGAATTTCCTGCCCGAAGTTGGCAAAATCGGCAGAGAGGATGGACGGGGCGATCTTGATGGATCGATCAAAAGCCATGGCAGCGCTTCCTTTTACAGCATTCGGGCGGTGTTTAGCGTGGAAAACGCGCAAGGTCACGACCTCTTTGCACTTGCGGCATATTGGCCAAAGACCTGTTACACAGCCTGTGTTAGTTTGCGGTCATGACAGTCGTACATGTATTCCACAAAGAGTTTCTTCCATCTGATACAGTGTTTCAGCTCACGCGTGCCGTGCTGAACACCCGCCGACCCAAAGCACTGCACCAGCATGACTATTATGAACTTCTCTGGGTGCAGAACGGTAAGGTGCGCCACTATACCACCCAAGGGGCAACTGATCTGACCGAAGGGTCGCTCTTGTTTGTCAGGCCAGACCAGCCACACGCCCTACAGGGACGTGGAAAGGACGCGATGATTGTATCGGTGGTTTTCTCCCCCGCTCTCATTGGTGCGCTCCCTGAACACTTCCCGGATCTGTCTGGAAAACTGTTCTGGTCAGAGGCTGAGCTACCGGTCTGCATCACCTGCGATATGCGCCAGCTTGCCGCGATCAACCACGCCGCTGTCGCTCTTGAAAAACGTCCCCAAACCTCGCTTTCGGCTATGGGGTTCCTCGCCCCGCTACTTAGTGAACTCACCGACAGCAGCACACCTCTGCCGGAGAATGCCCCCCAATGGCTCACAGAGGCTTGCCTAGCGGCTCAATCGCCCGAGGTATTCCGCGACGGCGCAGCCGGTCTGGTCCGTGTTGCAGGGCGCGCGCACGCGCACGTCAGCCGGACATGCAGACAGTATCTGTGTCAAAGCCCGTCCGAATTTATCAACGAAATTCGCATGACCCATGCCGCGCGTCAGCTTGCCGGCAGTACCGACAGCCTCGCTGAAATCGCGATTGATTGCGGTATCCCGAACCTTTCCCACTTTCACAAACTGTTCCTCGCGCATCACGGGGTCACCCCCGCGCAGTTCCGCAAAAGCCGCCAACACAACACGATCCAGCCGGATACCTAATCATCTTTCACAAATACTCCGGGGGTGAATGGCCAACGGCCAGAGGGGGCAGCGCCCCCTACCCGGCCATTGACCAGACCGTCCATTCGTCATAGGCCACGCCTTGCGCGGATGGCTGGATGACCGCGGGGCAACCCGAGGAAAGTCCGGACACCAAAAGGCACGGTGCCGGGTAACGCCCGGCGGGGGAAACCCCAGGGAAAGCGCCACAGAGAACAGACTACCCTGATCCGTCAGGGAAAAGGTGAAACGGTGGAGTAAGAGCCCACCGCGGGACTGGCAACAGAACCGGCAAGGCAAGCCCCACCGGGTGCAATGCCAAATAGGGACCTCGCGCCCGCATGGGCAGGGACGCCTGACCCCGAGAGGTCCGGGTTGGCAGCTAGAGGGTCGATGGCAACATCGGCTCTAGATGAATGGTCATCCAGAGGGGCAACCCTTGGACAAAATCCGGCTTATAGGCCGTCCGCGCATATATCGGCAGTTTCCTGCGGAATTGCTGTTGACTCGGCCCGCCCTACAGGTAAAAGGCGGGCTTCATACGAATTCACGCGATGTGCCGGAACTCAGACGGCCCGCGATCAGGAGAGATGAGACATGGCGAAGCCGACCACTATCAAAATCCGCCTGAACTCCACCGCGGGTACCGGGCACTTCTACGTAACCAAGAAAAACGCACGTACGATGACCGAGAAAATGGTTGTTCGTAAGTACGACCCGGTTGTGCGCAAGCACGTCGAGTACAAAGAAGGCAAAATCAAGTAATTTTCCTTCTCGAGCGAATTTCACAAAGGCCGTGCAACCTGCGCGGCCTTTTGTATATGCTGGACCCATGTTTGTGGTTCGCGAATTTCTCAGCAGTGACATTCAAGCGGTCGAAAAGCTTTTCGCCCGTTCCTATAAAACGCAGCTGAAAGACGACTACGCGCCTCGGGCTCTCGAAGAGATCTACCCGGTCGTACTCAAGATTTCACCGGATATTCTGGCTCTGGACACCTACTACGTGGCCGAAGAAGCTGGCAAAATTATTGGTGCAGGCGGCTGGTCAGAGAAACAGGATCGACGGCCGGAACTGCCGGAAAAGCGCGCATATCTACGGAGATTTGCGACGGATCCGGATCACCTTCGCCGTGGCATTGGTAGCGAGATTCTGCTGCAATGCATCGCCTCTGCAAAGCTTAGGGGGTTCGAAGGATTTGACTGTTTCACAACACGGACAGCCGTACCTTTTTTCCGCAATCGCGATTTCATTCTTCAAGGAGAGGTCCAGCCGGTCGTAAACGAAGAATTCCCGTCCGGCTTTCCAATGACCTACCTTACGCGCGATTTCTACAGCGAAGCCTGAAGTATCGCCAAAGCCTCTGCGTGAATCGCTTTATTTGCTGCGGCAAGCACCCTACCACCGTTGTGGGCGGGGCCACCGGTCCAGTCGGTCACAATGCCTCCTGCGGCCTCGATGACGGCAATCGGAGCCTGAACGTCATAGGCGTACAACCCTGCTTCGATCACCAGATCAATCTGACCAGCCGCAATCAATGCATAGGCATAGCAATCCATACCATAGCGCGTGAGCCGCGCCTTGGAGGAAACTGCTTCAAAGGCTTTTCGCTCGGTCGCATCGCTCACTTCGGGGAAGGTCGTGAAAACGATCGCTTCCGACAACGGACGGGCGGGCCGGCATCTGAGTTGTGCGATTCCTTGCGGCCCTTGGACCTGTGCCAATCCGGGAGCACCGACAAAACGTTCTCCGATGTAGGGTTGATCGATAATCCCGACAGAGGGGCCAGAGTCGTTGCCGACAGCGATCAAAATACCCCATGTCGGCGTACCAGAGAGATACCCCCGCGTTCCGTCAATCGGATCAAGGACCCACGATAGCCCGCTTGTCCCTTCGGTGCGTCCGTATTCTTCACCTATGATACTGTCCTGCGGACGTTCCCGTGCAAGAACGGCGCGCATGGCGCGTTCGGCGGCACGGTCGCCTTCGGTAACGGGGTCAAAATCGGCAGGACGTTTGTTATCCGCGTCCAGTCCTGTACTGCGGAAATGGACTAGCGTTTCAGGACGCGCCGCGTCGGCGCACAAATGGGCGACCCTGATCAGATCGCCCAGCGTTTCAGTATCGATTTTGTCGGTCATGGCCTGCCTCATCGTTCCCTCAGGCGGTAACGCGGGACAGGCAGACGGGTCAAGCCCTCAGGCTGCGTCGCTCAGCACACGTGCCAGATCGAACAGACGACGGCGCTGTGCTTCGGGGATCGCGTAGTAAGACCGCAGAAGCTCCAGTGCTTCTTTGTCAGACAGAATGTCATTGGGCATATCGCCCTCAACAGCCGGAGCGGCGTTTTCCAAGCCTTCGAAGAAAAACGACACATCCACACCAAGCGCATGGGCAATATCCCACAGACGTGATGCGGAAACCCTGTTCATACCGGTTTCGTATTTCTGGATTTGCTGGAACTTAATCCCAACCTTTTCGGCCAATTGCTGCTGGGTGGTCCCAATCATCCAACGGCGATGACGGATTCGCTTCCCAACGTGTACGTCTACCGGATGGCTCATGTTTTTCGTCCTTTCGGGTTCTCAAAAAGAAGCATGTCGTGCTCTTTGACCTTTCGCCCCGCCCAGTCAAAGAGACACATCTATCTTACGCGCTTCTCACTATTCTTGCTATGCAAGTAAACACGTAACGGTTGCGCCTTCCACCTGATCTTAAGGACAGGTTGTATTTCTGTTAGGTGACTGACCTGTTCTGTTGTTACCACCAACTGGCAAGTTGGATTGGCGCCCCACATCCTTTAGCGTATGAAATGCCCGCACTAGAAGGAATTTGCCATGAAAGCCCTGCGAGTTACCGGATTCGACTCTCCTCCAGAATTGCTCGAAATTCCGTCCCCAACACCCGCAAAAGGCGAAGTCAGACTGCGAATCGATGCTTGCGGGTTAAATTTCGCAGACCTGCTGATGACACGTGGCACCTATCAAGACACCCCCGAGCCACCGTTTACACTCGGGTTGGAAGTCTGCGGTGTCGTCACGGCCCAAGGCGAAGGTGTCTCAGAACCGGAAATCGGACAGCGCGTTGCGGTATATGGCGGACAGGGTGGCATGGCCGAAGAAGGCGTTTTTCCAGCCGAACAATGTGTTGTTGTACCGGACAACATGCCGTCACCTGAGGCGGCAGGCTTTATGGTGGCCTACGGGACATCACATCTTTCGCTGACCCGTCGTGCGCGTTTGCGCGCGGGTGAGACGCTGGTTGTTCTTGGTGCTGCTGGTGGTGTTGGGCTCACCGCGGTTGAGATCGGCAAACAGCTTGGCGCGACCGTTGTTGCCGTCGCAAGAGGTGAAGAGAAGCTCGCCGTTGCCAAGGCTGCGGGTGCAGATCATCTGATCGATTCCGAAACCGCTGATCTGGTGAGCGAGCTCAAAGCCCTTGGTGGTGTTGATGTCCTCTATGACGCCGTTGGCGGGGACGCATTTCGTTCCGCCCTCAAGGCAGCAAATCGTGAAGCACGGCTGCTTGTCATCGGTTTTGCGAGCGGCGATGCACCCAAAGTGCCCGCCAATCACCTGTTGGTTAAAAACGTAGATGTCATCGGGTTTTATTGGGGCGGCTACATGAAATTTGCGCCCGACGCGTTGCGCGATAGCTTGTCAGAGCTTCTCGACTGGTACCGCGACGGACGATTGAAACCGCACGTGTCCCATGCACTTCCGATCACTCAGGCAACGGACGCTTTGGAGTTACTAGCCTCACGCCGATCGACGGGCAAGGTCGTCGTACTTCCGCAGCAGGCCGAATAGGTATCACGGATCATTGTTGCCAGCGCACGGCTGGCAAGCGTTGCCCGCGCCTCTGACAAATACATGTTCACATACATGCTCGGCAGATCGGGAAGTGCACCGCCGTGTTCGATTTTTTCGAAATAGTCGGGCATAGACCCTTCGAGCAGCGTCATAACCGCGAGATCGGCACTGATAGCTGCCTCGGATGGGCGCGTGGAATCTGTATCTACCGCCATTTTCCAAGGGATACCCGCTTGATCCAGTTTCTCCTGGGTAAAGGACCTGAAGAAACAATGCGTTTCATGGCCTAGCGGCAGGGGACGTTGTTTCCAAGCACTCCCCATTGGTGCCCCGACCCAGATCAAAGGTAGCAGTTCCAGTACTTGGCCTTCCGGGTTCGGTGACGCTTCGGTCGTAAGCAGAACATCCAGTTCCCCTCTGTTGAACTGCTCAAGAAGGCTTCGTGTGAAGGACGACACAAGTTTGATTCGAATGCGCGGATAGTCGATTGAAAACTGGCGCATGACTTGCGGAATAACAGGGTAGACAATGTCATGCGGCACACCCAGCACCAACTCCCCTTCGAACTCTTTGGACGTTAGACGCCCCAACGCTTCGTCGTTCAACTCAAGCATCTTGCGAGCGTAGGTCAGCAATTGTTCACCGTCCGATGTCGGACGTATCGTTCGTTCCGACCGATCAAGAAGTGACATCCCCAGTCCTTCTTCCAGCCTTTTCAACTGCATCGAAACCGCCGACTGGGTAAGGTTCAGCAATGTAGCCGCTCTGGTGACGCCGCCCGTTTCGGCAACCGTGGCAAATGCTCTGAGCGCAGTAAGGTCCAAATTTCGGGCCATCATCACATTCCTTGATGGTTTATCTTTCTATCATTCATTTCCATTATGAAGCTTCACGCGGCAATATCAAGAAAAATGACGACACAGCACCAAACCATCACGAAAGGAGATTGTAATGTCATTCGTATTGTCCCGCCCCGCCGAGTGCTGCCGCCCTGCCAAAGCCAACTTCTTTGTTCGGTTTATGGCCGCTCGAGCTATGCGTCGCAGCCGTCAGCAGCTTTCTGAACTGGATGACAAGAGTTTGCGTGACATTGGACTGACACGCGAAGAAGCAATGAAAGAGGTACACCGCAGCGATTGGGATGCTGCTCCCCATTGGGAACGCCCGTTTCTGTGAATAGGTAATGACCCGAAAGCCCTTGAAACCGTGGGGAATGCTGACAATATCTATACCAAAGCCCCGCTTGGGGATTGGACACAGCTTACCTTGGAGGGTTTGATGGCTGAATTTCGCACGATGCACGCCGGTGCAGGCGCCCGCACCGCTGCTATTGATACCGGGCTTCGCGCTCATATGAACAAAGTCTATGCGACCATGTCGATCGGCACCTTGCTGACATTCATGGTTGCATGGGCGTTCGGTTCGAACGCTGCCTTGTTCTCTGTCCTGCGCAATATGCAAACAGGCCAGATGACGATTCTTGGCTGGGTCGTCATGTTCGCACCGCTGATTATGGTGTTCATGTTCGGTGCCGCAATCAACCGCCTGTCCGCAGCAGGTGCACAACTGTTCTTCTACGCTTTCGCCGCCGTTATGGGCGTATCGATGAGCTGGATCTTTGTTGCGTTCACCGGATATTCGATCGCTCAGGTATTCCTGATCACCTCGATCTCTTTCGCTGGGTTGTCGCTGGTCGGCTACACCACGAAGAAAGACCTCTCCGCTATGGGGTCGTTCCTGATTATGGGTGTGATCGGTCTGCTGGTCGCCATGATCATCAACATGTTCCTGCAGTCACCTGCGATTGCCTACGCCGTTTCGATCCTCGGCGTTCTGATTTTTGCAGGCCTCACCGCCTATGACACTCAGAAAATCAAAACCGATTACATCGCACATGCGCATGCAATGGATCAGGAATGGTTGGGCAAAGCCGCTGTGATGGGCGCGCTGAACCTCTACCTCGATTTCATCAACATGTTCATGTTCCTGCTGCAGTTGTTCGGCAACCGCGACTAAGCAGTTTGAAAACAATCGTGACAAAGGCCGCCTTCGGGCGGCCTTTCTTCTTTCGGGTAGAATCACTGCTAGATCGGGTAGATTACCTCGACACCACCGCCGGATTGCCGTTCTACTGGCTAACAACCCAAGGCAGAGGGCATTTCGGTCGATGTTCTACAAAATCATCACGCTCCGGCTCGGTAGCCAATCGAGCGCGAAAATGGCAGCGACATTCTACCGCGAGAAACTCGAGGCGGATGGCGACCAGTTGCCTATTCGCACCGCTGACGTGCTCATGGATGCGGACGGACATGTGGTGCTGAATGTCGCCTGTGAAACCCGCGCGGACATGGCCCGTTTCAAACGCTATAGCGATGCCCTGCTCGACGAACTCCGCAAGAGCATCGTTGTTCGTTCTGAAAAATACTCGACGATTTCGGTTTTCCGCTACGACCGCACATCAGCCAAGGTTTAGGGCTGACGGCATCGCACTGGTTGCGTAAGCTGGGTGAAAACAGGACCCGCTATGCCCCG
>JBNKUW010000068.1:0-12911 GCA_050298835.1 Marivivens sp. | reverse complement strand
CCAAAATCGAGACGTCGGTTTTCTGGATGCCAGACTGGATCGGATAACCTCCAGATTCACGAAGAAACCTCATGTCCCGCCAACGCAAGAAGCAGCTTCAGATCAAAGCGTACAGATTGCCGAAGATGTGGCGGGGAATGCATGTCTTCTTTTTGCGACGGGAGAGCAGCTTCTTGTTTCAGGGCAGAGTGCGGAAGAGGTTCGTCGAGACAGAAGTCTCTTTTCAGCTGGGGTTCCCTGTTTTCTTGCTGGAACGATGATCTTAACACCGACCGGTGAAGTTCCTGTCGAAATGCTTAAAGCGGGCGATCAGATTGTTACGCGAGATAACGGAACACAAGAAGTCGTTTGGTCCGCTCAGACACATCTCTCTCAGGAAGATCTTCTGGAACGTCCCGATCTGAGACCGATCCGTATCCAGCCCGGCGGTTGGGGCGGTGAACGCGGTGCGGTCGTGTCACCGGATCACATGTTTTCTGTTTCGACAGCCGAAAAAGGTGGAACCGAGGTACTTGTGTCGGCCCGCACGCTGGAAAAGATGAAGGGTGGCCGTGTGCGCATTGCACGAGGAGTGAAGGCTGCAACATACGTCCATATCATGTTCCGCAAGCATCAATTGGTCTTTGCCAACGGTATCGCCGCTGAGAGCTTTTATCCGGGGACTGGTGCTCTGATGGGACTTAAAAGAGAATCGTGTCTCGAAGTCCTTCGGTTGGTGCCCGCGCTTGGTCGACTCAGACCCGAAGAGGCCTATGGCCAAACAGCACGTTCTGTGGCGCAGATTCGCGAACTTCCGTCATCCATTCGCGACATCCGACTGGACGTCACGTAAAGGACAGCTGACGGATGTAAGACGCTATCGGGCGTCTAATGTTCTGCAATATTTAAATTGGCGGGCAAATTGCCCAAAAAATTCACACCCGATAGTTAAAAGTTCGGAAATTATCCGAATTACACGTAATTTCATCTAAACAGGTTGCAATGTGAAAGTCTGGCGGCTTTAGTTGATGAACAAACAGACGGGATAAACCGTCGCAGACATCAGGGAGTGCCGTTTTGGCCGCAAGCGCAACGGACAACGCGTTCGTCGAATTCGATCGCGTACAGAAAAGCTATGATGGCGAGACACTCGTCGTCAAAGATCTTAACCTCGAAATGCCTAAAGGCGAGTTTTTGACGATGCTAGGACCGTCGGGGTCCGGCAAGACGACTTGCTTGATGATGCTGGCCGGTTTCGAAACCGCCACTCACGGAGACATTCGCATCGGTGGCGTGTCGATCAACAATATACCGCCGCACAAGCGTGGGATCGGGATGGTTTTCCAGAACTATGCTCTTTTCCCGCATATGACCGTTGCCGAGAACCTCGCGTTCCCGCTTGAGGTTCGCAAACTCGGAAAATCCGAGCGTGAAGAAAAAGTAAAGCGCGCGCTGGATATGGTGCAGATGGGAAGCTTTGGTGGCCGTCGTCCGGCACAGCTTTCTGGCGGGCAACAGCAGCGGATCGCTTTGGCGCGTGCGCTGGTTTTTGAACCCGAACTGGTTCTGATGGACGAACCTCTCGGTGCTCTGGATAAACAGCTGCGTGAACACATGCAGTTTGAAATTACTCGCCTTGCTCACGAACTGGGGATCACCACCGTCTACGTGACCCACGACCAGACAGAAGCACTGACCATGTCTGATCGCGTTGCGGTATTCGATGACGGGCGTATCCAGCAGCTCGCGCCGCCGGATGAGCTGTACGAAGCACCGGAGAACAGCTTTGTTGCTCAGTTCATCGGTGAAAACAACACCTTGGTTGGTACAGTTAAAGAGCTGTCCAACGACACTTGCCTCATCGAACTTGACGATGGTGAGCTGATCGACGCCCAGCCGGTCAACGTGAGCAAAGTCGGTGATCGCACACGTGTATCTATTCGTCCCGAGCGTGTAGAGATCAACAAAGAGCGTCTGTCCCCTGATGCACACACGCTCAAGGCAGAAGTTCTAGAGTTCATCTATATGGGCGATATTTTCCGCACACGCCTTCGCGTTGCGGGGCACGACGATTTCGTAATCAAAACAAGAAACGCACCGGATCAGGTACGCCTGACCCCTGGCGAACACATCGAAATCGGTTGGATGCCACAAGATTGCCGCGCACTCGACGCCTGAGTCGCACGGCTAATAATTGCAATGGTGCCACCCGGAGGCGCCATTGCACTACCAAATCAACCGGGAAACACGGGAGTTACGTATGAAACTGAACAAAATTCTTCTGGCAACGTCGGCCCTGACTATTGCTGCTGGCGCTGCAACAGCCGAAGATACCATGACATTGGTAAGCTGGGGCGGTGCATACCAGGCGAGCCAAAACAGCGCCTATGCAGAGCCCTATATGGCGATGAACGATGGCGTGAACATCGTTTGGGACGAAAGCTCGGCCGAAGCGGTTGCAAAACTGCGCGCTATGGCAGAATCGGGCAACATCACTTGGGACGTTGTAGACGTTGTTGCATCTGACGCGATGCGCCTTTGTGATGAAGGTCTCGCAATGGAAATCGACGCCGACGAACAGCTGGCACCGGCACCCGATGGCACCTCTGCTGCTGACGACTTTGGCGACCTGATGGTTTCCGACTGCTTCATCCCGCAGATCGTTTACTCGACCACTGTTGGCTATCGCACCGACCTGGTTGGTGACACTCCGCCGACCGACATCTGCGCAATCTTCGACACCGAAACCTATCCGGGTAAGCGTTCGCTCGAGAAGCGTCCGATCGGCAACGTCGAGTGGGCTCTGCTCTGTGACGGTGTTCCGAAGGCAGACATCTATGACGTTCTGGAAACCGAAGAAGGTCAGGCTCGCGCATTCGCTAAACTGGACACCATCAAAGACGACGTGATCTGGTGGAGCGCTGGTGCAGAAACTCCGCAGCTTCTCGCTGACGGCGAAGTTATCATGGGTTCGACCTACAACGGTCGTCTCTTCTCGGCTATCGTAGAGCAGAACCAGCCGATCGGCATGCTCTGGGACGCACAGATGTTCGACCTTGACGGTTGGATCATTCCGGCAGGCTTGCCCGAAGACCGTCTGGCTCGCGCACTGGACTTCATCTACTTTGCAACCGACACTCAGCGTCTTGCTGATCAGGCTGCTTACATCTCGTATGGTCCGGCACGTGCATCGTCCGCTCCGCTGGTAGGCCAGCACGCCACTCTGGGTATCGACATGGCTCCGCACATGCCGACCGATCCGGCCAACTCGCAGAACACCTTCCTGTACAACTACGAATGGTGGGCTGATTACCGTGACGATCTGGATGCAAAATTCCAGGCTTGGCTCGCCCAATAAATTCGTCGGGTTCGGCCCCTCTTTAAGGGGGCCGAACCGTACTCTGACTGTGGCTCTTCTATAGAGCCACAGTTCACTCCGGTATTGGATCCCTACACATGACCGACGTGACACAGGATAGTGGTTCGCTGACAACAGCGGACGGAAGAAGCCTTAAATCCAGTCTAAATCGCGCTCTCCGCCGGCAAAAAATGCGCGCGTTGATGCTGATTGCTCCGTTGCTGATTTTCATACTTGCAACGTTTATTGCGCCCATTTTCGACATGTTGCTTCGCTCGGCCGAAAACCAGATCGTTCCCGATACGATTCCGCGCACAATTGTTGCGCTGGAAGATTGGGACGCAGACAGTGGTCAAGCGCCTTCGGAAGATGTGTTTGCAGCATTCTACACCGACCTTTCTATCGCTACAGAATACAAATCCCACACGCGTTTGGGGTCTCGTCTCAACTACGAAATGACAGGAATTTCGTCCCTGTTCCGTGCGACTGGCCGCAAGGTAAGCAAATTCGACACAGATCAGTATACTGACGGTTTCGTCGCTGCAGACGCTGCTTACGCGGATCCCGCAACTTGGGGCGAATGGATGTCAAACGATTCCGTTCGTGCTGCGCTGCCGCTCACAAGCGACGCCTATGACGCTTGGGCCAAGTTGACGGTTGAAGTTGAAGAAGATGATCCACTGGCGGAAGATCCCGCCGATTTCGTCTACACCGCGCTTTACCGTGATTTGATGGCGGGCGCTCAGCCTCCGGTATTGCCGCAAGTTGATGTGTCTGGCTGGGAACCGGTGTCTATCCATGATCAGTTTATTGATGCGAAAGATGATTGGGACGATCCCGAGGTCTGGGCAACGATCAAGACCTATGGTGGCAACTACACCAGCGGGTACTTCCTGAACTCGGTTGACCTGCAACTGACACCCGATGGTGTGCAGACCCGTCCCGAAGATGAACGCATCTACATAACACTGTTTGTCCGTACCATCATCCTGTCGATCGCGATTACCGGTATGTGTATCCTGATCGGTTATCCGGTGGCGTTCCTTCTGGCGAACCTGCCGCTGCGCAGCGCAAACGTCCTTATGATCCTCGTTCTGTTGCCCTTCTGGACTTCGCTTCTTGTCCGAACATCCGCTTGGAAGGTGCTATTGCAATCGCAAGGTGTGATTAACGATATCCTTGTTTGGGCGCACATCATCGCAGATGACAACCGGCTCGAGCTTATCAACAACGCTACAGGTACGGTGATCGCGATGACACACATCCTGCTGCCGTTCATGATCCTGCCGTTGTATTCGGTGATGAAGACCATCAGCCCGACCTACGTTCGCGCTGCCAAATCTATGGGTGCGAATGACTGGACCGCGTTCTGGCGTGTCTATTTCCCGAACTCTGTACCAGGTATCGGTGCTGGATCGATCCTCGTCTTCATCCTGTCGATTGGTTACTACATCACTCCTGAACTCGTTGGTGGGACCAAGGGCGTCTTTATTTCCAACCGGATTGCCTATCACATCTCCAGCTCTTTGAACTGGGGTCTGGCGGCAGCCTTGGGTTCTATCCTGCTGATCCTCGTTCTGGCGCTTTACTGGCTCTATGATCGTCTCGTCGGCATCGACAACGTCAAACTCGGAGGCTAATGCACATGGCACTTCCTATCTATGCAAGTACCGGCCAACGGATTTGGCACTACAGCTATCTCACGATCTGCGGTCTGATCTTCTTTTTCCTGATCGCTCCGATCGCGGTGATTATCCCGCTGTCATTCAACGCTCAGGACTTCTTTACCTTTACTCCTGAAATGCTTCGGCTGGACCCGGAAGGGTATTCGTTGAAGCACTATCAGGATTTCCTGAACAACTCTGACTGGCAGTTGGCGCTCAAGAACTCGATCCAAATTGCGCCGATTGCGACGCTGCTTTCGGTTTCTCTGGGAACCGTTGCTGCAATCGGCCTGTCACAGAGTCATGTACCGGGCCGTCAGGCAATCATGGCAATTCTCATCTCTCCGATGATTGTTCCGCTGATTATTTCGGCGACGGGTATGTATTTCTTCTACTCGAACCCCTACATCCCGACCCCGTTTGGCAAAATTGAACTGCCCTTTACTCTGACTGGTACGCGCACAGGTGTTATCCTTGCTCACGCTGCTCTGGGTATTCCGTTTGTCATCATCACTGTTACGGCAACGCTCGTCGGCTTCGACCGTTCGTTGACCCGCGCATCTGCCATGATGGGGGCCAATCCGGTGACGACGTTCTTCCGCGTGCAAATGCCTCTCATTCTTCCGGGGGTGATCTCGGGTGCGTTGTTTGCCTTTATCACTTCGTTCGATGAGGTTGTTGTGGTTCTGTTTGTGGGCTCTGCCCAACAGAAAACGCTGCCGTGGCAGATGTTCATTGGTCTTCGTGAACAGATCAGCCCGACGATCCTCGCTGTTGCAACGATCCTCGTTGTGATCTCGATCCTGTTGCTGACATCGGTCGAGCTTCTCCGCCGCCGTTCGGAGCGACTGCGCGGAATGTCTCCGGGCTGAGTTCGAAACAAAAGAAAACCAGAAAAGGCGGCCTTTGTGCCGCCTTTTCTTTTTTACGGTAGTAGCACCAACCAGACTGACGCCGTGAAGATAGTTCCAACGGTTCCCAATAGTACCGACGTTGCGGCAACCCGTTTGGCATGATTGTACATGTTGGCAAAAAGGAACGCGTTGATACCGGGGGCCATTCCCGCGGTGAGCACCGCAGAGCGGAAGTGTTCGGTCGTCAGGTCAAAAAACCTGCCCAAGCCCCATGTCACTATCGGATGTAAAATCAGCGAAACGCTGACGATAAAGAGCACAGTGGGCATGTCCCCCTCGGGTCGGTAGCGATAAAGGACGCCACCCAACCCGAAGAGTGCGGTAGGCAATGCAGCGCGGGTCACAAGGTCTATCGCTTCGCTCAGGACTTCGGGAAGGGTGATCCCCGAAAGATTCACGGCAAATCCGCACAAGATGCCGATGATCAACGTGTTTCGGAACATAGCCCGTGCGACTTTGGCCGGCAGGCGGGCGAGCGAACCGCCGTTGTTTTTCGCAATCTCCATCGCAGTGATGCCGACAGCGTAGCAAAAGGGAGAGTGGATCGCGATGATGGCAAAGTTTGCCGCAAGAGCGTCAGTTCCATAGGCCCGTTCTGTGATCGGTACCCCAAGGAGGAGTGAGTTCGAAAACAACCCGATGAAGCCGATGGCAACACTGTCTTCCCATGACCGCCGAAAAAGCACTCGGGCACCGGTAATGCCAATGGCAAACCCGCTCAACGCACCGCCGTAAAAGCTCGCCCAGAGGGTCAGATCAAAGCTCTTTGACAGGTCGAGACGTGCGATTGAAATGAACAAGAGCATCGGGATGGCGATCCCTTGGGCAAAGCTCATTAGCGCATCGACTGCGTGATCTTTGAACCAACCCCGCCAAGTGGCGAAATAGCCAAACGCAATAACAATGAAGACAGGCAGAACCACCTGCAATAGCGCAGCCATGAGTGCTCCTTTGGCACTTGGCGTGCCTGTTCAGATTTCGAACGAGAGTGTCAGCCCGTCGTGAGCAGGAATGATATGCTCCGGTGTCTCATTCGCAACCGTTTCATAATCAAGGTCGATATGCATGTTCGTCAGAACTGCCCTCTTAGGCGCGACCTTTTCAATCCACTGGAGCGTTTGTTCCAGATGGGAATGGGTCGGGTGGGGTGTTCGGCGCAGCGCATCGACAATCCAACAATCGAGCCCTTCGAGAACCGGCCAAGCGTCGTCATAGATCGTAGCCACGTCAGGCAGATAGGCAACGCCACCGATGCGGAAGCCAAGCGCGTCAATCGATCCGTGGTTTACGCGGAATGGAGTGAGCGTCAGGTCTCCGCCCGCGCCGCTGATCGTCACGTCGCCATCAATTGTGTTGAGTTCGAGGATCGGCGGATAGGGCGATCCTTTCGGCTGCACAAAGGCATATCCGAACCGCGAAAGGAGCGAGTCAGAAGTGTCACCGTCCGCCCAGACCTGAAGCCGTTCACGAGTGTTGAACACGATCTGGCGCAGATCGTCGATCCCGTGGGTATGGTCCGCATGGGCGTGCGTGAAAACAACTGCGTCCAACACGCCGGCACCCGCATCTACCAGCTGGTCTTTCATATCAGGTGAAGTGTCGATCAGAACGCGTGTTGCCTGATCGCCGTCCCAACGGGTTACAAGTGCAGAACAGCGGCGACGCCGGTTTTTGGGATTGGCCGGATCACAATCCCCCCAATGGCCACCAATCCGCGGGACACCGCCCGAGGATCCACACCCAAGGATCGTGAAATCCAGACGCGCCATCAAAGCACCGCCTTGGTGAACAGGCGGTCAAAGTTCGCGGTCGTGGCGCGGGCAAAATCATCGTAGGGGATGCCGAATACATCCGCACCGACTTGGGCCGTGTGCACAGAGTATCCCGGCTCGTTCCGTTTTCCTCGATACGGTTTCGGAGCAAGGTACGGGCTGTCCGTTTCCACCAAAATTCGGTCAAGCGGGGCAGCGGCAAAGATATCGCGTACGTCCTGAGACTTCGGGAATGTCGCGATGCCGGACATTGAAAGATAGAACCCCATGTCGAGCGCTTGACGGGCGAGTTCCGGCCCCGAGGAGTAGCAATGCATCACACAGGAATAAGCACCATTCTCCATTCCTTCGCGGAGAATGCGGGCCATATCTTCGTCCGCGTTTCGACTATGAATGATGAGCGGCAGACCGGTTTCACGGGCGGCATCAATATGGATGCGGAGCGATTGCTTCTGCACCTCGGCGCTGTCAGGGGTGTAGTGGTAATCAAGGCCGGTTTCGCCTATCGCCACAAACTTCGGGTGCTTCGCCAGTGCGACCAGTTCGTCAACCGTCGTCATCGGTTCGCTCTCGGCACTCATTGGGTGGGTGCCAGCTGCGTAGAATACGGGCGCATATTTCTCTGCAATAGCGCGGACTTGCGGTTCGTTTTTCAGCTTGGTGCAGATTGTAACCATCCGTTCGACGCCAGCGTCCAAGGCACGCTTTACCACGTCGTCCCGCTCTTCATCAAAGTCGGGGAAATCCAGATGACAATGGCTGTCTACGATGTTTACGGTCATGTCTGCCTCAGGCTGCGGCGACATTCTGCGCCGTTTCTTCGATCCTGAAAACCATATCAAGGATGAGCGAGGCAGGGTCAAGGTTCACCGCCCGTCCGCGTCTTACCTTGAGGCTCAATTCCTGTTGAAGTTCGGCCCAGCGACGGGATGCAAGATCATCGGGAGCTAAACGGGCCAAGAGACGTGCTTCGCCTGCTGCACCTTGAGAATGGGGTTCACCCATCAGACCGGCACGGGCAACACGGGCCAGAAACAGATCAATCAGGTCGAGCGTCATTGCAAACCGGACTTCGGCCCCTTTGCCGGTGCAGCTTTCCGCAAGCCGCAAAGCAAGCGGACGGTCCACCCGAGGCAGTTTGTCGAACAATTGAATGAGTTCGTGGTAGAGCCGCAGTCCGTCGTGGTTTGCCAAACGGATCGCTTCCCCAACGGAGCCGCCGGAGAGTGTGGCAAGCGCCTCTGCTTCGTCCACGTGAACGTCTGCCTGCTCCAGAGCTTCGATCATTTGTTCCGGCGACAGTCCTGTGCATCGCAATTCGCGGCAACGTGACCGGATCGTGGGAAGCAGGCGTGAAGGTTGATGCGATAGCAAGAGGATCGTCGTGCGGGCAGGGGGCTCTTCCAATTCTTTGAGAATGGAGTTGGCTGCCGTCGGGTTCATTTCGTCGGCGACATCGACGATGACCACGCGGCGTCCTCCATCAGCAGACGACATGTGAAAGAACTTTTTCAGATCCCGCACGGGTTCAGCAGTAATTTCGGTTTTAAGCCGTCCGGTTTTTTCATCAACGGGACGTCGAACGATGGTGAGCCGTGGATGGCTGTCTGCGCGGATCAGGTGCATATCAGGGTGATCATCCGAAATACTCAGAGAGGTCGGAGCAGGTGGGGTGTCACCGAACAAACCAGCCTCAGCCGGTTGTTCAGCAAGGAGAAAGGCTGCGATTTTATAGGCGAGTGTTGCCTTCCCTACGCCTTGGGGGCCGGTGATCATCCAACCCGAATGAAGACGGCCCGAATTGTAAGCCTCAAGAAAAGCGGCCTCTGCGCGCTCCTGTCCAATCAATCGGGTCGTTTCGCGCGGATGCGGGGCACCTTCAATCCGATCGGGTTCAGGAAGACCGTCATCGCTCATGCGCGGTCCTCGAAGATGGCAAGAACCTCGGCTGCGACTTCCTCGGGGGTGCGGTTGCCTTCGACGATGATGCACCGATCGGTGTTTGCATGCGCGATCGACAGAAATCCGTGACGAACGGTTTCCTGAAACGATACGCCGAAATCTTCAAAGCGCGCTTCGGCGTCCGGTCGGGCCAGTCCACGGGCCAGCGAAATTTCGGGGTCCATGTCGATAATGAATGTGAGGTCCGGTTCCTGACCGATCATCAGATCATGAAGTTGATCAACTTTCGCACGGAGATCTCCGCGGGTCGCGCCCTGATAGACACGGGTGCTGTCGGCGAAGCGGTCGCAGATCACGATTTTTCCTGCTTCGAGAGCGGGGCGGATGGTTTTTTCAAGGTGATCACGACGCGCAGCAGTAAAAAGCAAAATTTCGGTTTCAGGTGACCAGCGCCCGGTATCTCCAGTCAAGACAAGCTGCCTGATTTCTTCGGCGCCTGCACTCCCTCCGGGTTCGCGAGTGAGCAGAACATCCACGCCTTTCGCCTGAAGTCGCTCAGCCAGAAGTCTGGCCTGCGTTGATTTGCCGGATCCGTCGATCCCTTCGAATGTGACCAGTTGACCTGACATAGCGGACTCAGACGTTGTCAGGTGTTGCAGCGTCATCTTGGATAATCTTGCCCAAGAGAACCTGAACAGCGGTTTTCAGCCTTATGCTGAAACCGCCAGAAGCCACGTCTGCATCTGCAACGAGAGGAATTCGCCGCTCTGGCAAATTGTCGAGTTGAATGACCAGCTCACCGAGCTCTTGCCCCGCTGTGACAGGGGCTTCGATCGGGCTATTGAAGACGACCTGGCCGGGAACTTCACCCTGATTCAAAATCGGGATCAGCATAGAGACGTCTTCTGCAACAGTAAGACCCACACGCGGGGTTTGCCCCATCCAGACATTTGCTTCTGCGATGCGGGTGCCTGCGGAGATCACTTCTTTCACTGCAAACTGGCGAAAGGCCCAGTTAAGAATGCGTTCCCCTTCGGTTGCGCGGGTGGCCATGCTGTCCATTCCGGTCAGGACAAAAACGATCCGACGATCGCCTTGTTTCGCAGAACCGACAAGCCCGTATCCGGCTTCGGAAGTGTGGCCGGTCTTCAGGCCATCCGCACCCAGCCCAAGGCCGAGGATCGGGTTGCGGTTTTGAGTGTTGGCCGGAACACGTCCGTCAAATGCGAACTCTTCCTCTGCAAAGATCGGATAGAAGGTCGGATAATCAACAATCAAACGCGTCGCGAGGATACCCAAATCCCGCGCCGACATCCGTTGGTTCGGGTCCGGCCATCCGTTTGAATTTGCAAAGGTCGAATGCTCCATTCCCAACTGTCGCGCGCGTTCGGTCATGAGACGCGCAAAGCCGGTTTCTGTTCCATCGGGTGACAGTGCTTCGGCAAGAACGGCAGCTGCGTCATTTCCGGACAGAATAATCACCCCTCGGATCAGGTCCTCAACGCGAACCCTTTCACCGGAACGAAGGAACATGGATGACCCCTGATAGTCCATCGCATGTTGAGAAACGACCAGTTCGTCATCAGCGGAAAGACGTCCATCCGCGATCGCTTCGAACGTCATATAAAGCGTCATGAGCTTTGACATCGAGGCAGGCGGCAGAGGCTCGTCCGCGTTCTTTTCCAACAAAACGGTCTGCGTGGACAAATCAAAGACGTAGGCCGATCTGGCTTGGGTATCGAATGCTTGGGCTGATGCAGATAGGGCGATCACTCCCAAAAACAGGGAGGTCACAAGCCGGACGATGGTGAGGTTGCGCATTCTCTACTCTGCTAGTTGGTTACTGCGTAGGCGTCTTCAAAGCCGAGCGCTTTAACTCGGTTGAGGAGCGCCGAGCGTTCGGTGGATGTCATCGAGGGGCCAACAATCACGCGCCAGAACGGGCGTCCCTGACTTTCCTGCGCCAGAACCGTCGGTGTGATCCCGTTGGAGGTCAACAGTGCTGCGTTGCGGTCAGCATTTGCCTGAACCGAGAAAATGCCGATCTGGAGGTACGGTTTGGTCAGCGTACTTGCAGACGGGGTCGGAGCGGGCGTGACTACTGGGCTTGAGGCATCAGCCGCTTCTGCTTCGGCAGCGGCGATCGCGGCCTCGGCTCCAGCAATAGGATCAAGGCTTGAGGTCTGCACGTCGGCAGCTTCGTCAAAGCTCGCAATCGGGGCAGGGGCTTCGACCGGTTCTTCTTCACGACGAAGAGCCGTGACTTGGAGCGAGGTCGGAGATCCGGCCAGCATATCAAGTGCAAGCGCTGTGTCCGAAGAAACTTGGAGTGCTGGCCCCGGTTGCTCCCGCTCCCGACGGAAGAGTGCACCGATAACGAATTTACCGTTTTCGGTATTGCGAATAATGACGCGCTCAGGGTCCTGAACACTCGGATGAGCAACCCAGACACCACCCAAAGACGGCCGTCCATCCCAAAGGCCGTTTTCAGTGACCTGAAACACATCCGGCGCTTCGACATCACGTTCGACAAGTTGGACACTGGGTCCTGCCTCATCTGTCTGAACGGCTGCCCCGCCGAATTGAGGAAACTGGAATTGACCGGTGTCATCACACCCGGCTAGCGCAAACAGGGCTATCGCCCCCGTCATTCCCCAGCGAAATCCGGAAATTTTGCCCGACATCTATGTGCCCCTTTGACTGTTGTGTCGCCATTCCCCGAACGATTAAAAACCGCGGTAGGCGCAAACTGCTCTTTTCGAGAACACCATAGCTGTCGTTGGTTGGTTTTTGAAGCCTCCGAAGTTTTCTGTCGGCGGTTTTATGTAGATGACGAATTGGCCTTTCAGAATCGGTAACACGCCGCTAAAGACAGCCTCCGTCGGAGGAGTGGCAGAGTGGTTGAATGCACCGGTCTTGAAAACCGACGTAGGTGAAAGTCTACCGTGGGTTCGAATCCCACCTCCTCCGCCACAATGCATTCGTGATGTACGGATGTATTGGCAGTTTATCCAACAATCTGACGAGTGGGGCTTGGGTGCGACCGTTAGGAGCACTTCTCAACGCTCAGCCCGATATCTGTGGTCACCAGCGGTTTGTTGTTTTTCATATGCCTCGACACAAGTTTGCGGGCGCGATGCCCTGCGACAAGTTCCCGTGCTGCAATCATTTTCCCGAAACGGGTTTGAAGTTGAAGCTGTGGGAAGATCGTAAAGACTTCGTTACGTGCGTCCGACGTCAACGTCCGTATCGTCTGGCTGCCAAGGTAGAGCGTTTCCGTTTCTGCACCGTTGGCGAAAACGACCTCGTGCCGATCAAATAG
>JBNKUW010000067.1:0-12943 GCA_050298835.1 Marivivens sp. | reverse complement strand
CAATTAGATGCATCTTCAAACCCCTGAGCCAGCGTCAGCGCTTCTCTCAGAAGTTCTTTCGGCAGGTGCGGAGCCAATCCCACCAAGGCAGACGCACAACTATACTCATTCTCAAGCCTCCGGGCCAGCGTCAGCGCTTCTTCCGGTGTGTCGAACGGCAGGTCGGCATCACGTCCGGCCCATGCCTCGGCCAGAATGGCGCTTTGTTTTTCGGTCATTTCAGCCAGCAGGCTTTCGACCGTATCCCCTGCCGCAAAGGCATAGTCCGTAGGGGCAAGCGACCCTTCGGCGGGGACGGTATCAACGTCACCTTCCAGCGCATCAATGGCGTTCAGGCTTGTCATGATCTGCCAGCTGGTCACACCTTCGGCGATCACGACGCGGAACTGGGTGTCGGCCTCTGCCACCGCATCGGTGTAGGCCGCAGGTGCCTCAGAACCGAGGTCGAATTCCGCAACGTTGTCAAAACTGCCGGTGTCGGGATCGGTCGTCCGTACATCCACGGTCGCCGAATTCACACCAACGCGGTAGACGACTTCGGTGCCGCAGGTGCTCTGCCCGCTGGCGGTCAACTGAGCGACGATCTCTTCCATGGACGTGCCCGGACGGAGGAGAAAGCTCCCCGCCTTGAGCAGCGACTCGCGGTCGGAGTATTTCACGCCGAGCGTGAAAATCGTCCGGTTGGAAATCGCGCCCGCTTCATCCAGATTCCTGGCAACCCCACGGAAGGTAGAGCCGCTGGGCACCTTGAAACACATCCCCTGATCCAGAGGGCCTTCGGCGTGATACTGGTCTTGCCCCCAGAAAATCACGCCACCCAGCAGAAACAGCAGCACAATAAACAGCGTCAAAGCGTTTGACGCGACCGCTCGCCACATCAGTCGATCTTTCTGAACAGAACGCTTGCGTTGGTGCCGCCAAAGCCGAAGGAGTTCGACAGGGCCACGTTGATCTCGCGTTCGCGCTTTGCGTTCGGAGCGAGGTCCACCTGCGTTTCCACAGCCGGATTATCAAGGTTGATCGTCGGCGGGGCGACCTGATCGCGGATCGCAAGGACCGAGAAGATCGCTTCGATCGCGCCAGCAGCGCCGAGCAAGTGACCGGTCATCGACTTGGTCGAGGACATGGTCACTTTGCCTGCGGCGTCGCCCATCAGACGTTCCACAGCGGCCAATTCCATCGTGTCCGCCATGGTCGATGTACCATGCGCGTTTACATAATCGATGTCGGCAGCTTCGATGCCGGCGTCGCGGATCGCGGCCTTCATCGACCGTTCGCCACCTTCCATGTCTTCGGACGGGGCGGTGATGTGGTAGGCGTCACCGGACAGACCGTAGCCGATCACCTCGGCATAGATCTTGGCTCCGCGTGCTTTGGCGTGTTCGTATTCTTCGAGGACAACAACGCCCGCACCTTCGCCCATGACGAAACCGTCACGGTCGGCGTCATAGGGGCGGCTTGCCGCTTGGGGATCGTCGGCCCGTTTGGTGGACAGTGCCTTACAGGCGTTGAAACCTGCGATACCGATTTTGCAGATCGCGGCCTCTGCCCCGCCTGCAATCATCACGTCCGCATCACCGTATTTGATCAGACGCGAAGCGTCACCAATGGCGTGGGCACCGGTCGAACAGGCTGTGACAACCGCGTGGTTCGGACCTTTGAACCCGTATTTGATCGATACCTGACCAGAGATCAGGTTGATCAGCGCACCGGGGATAAAGAACGGCGACACGCGGCGCGGGCCTTTTTCTTCGATCATCACGGCGGTGTCGGCGATGGATTTCAGACCGCCAATACCGGAGCCGATCAGAACACCGGTGCGGAATTTGTCTTCGTCGGTTTCGGGGGTCCAACCCGAATCTTCGACCGCTTGTGTGGCAGCGGCAATCCCGAAGAGGATAAAATCGTCGATCTTACGCTGCTCTTTCGGAGCGAGATATTTGTTGGCATCAAAGGTGCCATCGGTGCCATCGCCGCGCTTTACTTCGCAAGCGTAAGTTGTTCCCAATCCTTCGGGATCAAACTGGGTAATGGGTCCGGCGCCCGACTGACCGTCCAGCACACGCTTCCAGCTTTCTTCGACCCCATCTGCCAGCGGTGTGACTAGGCCCAATCCGGTTACGACGACACGGCGCATATTCTGCCCTCAGCTCTTAGGTTTCTCAATTGACCCCAAATAGCCTGTTCCCCCCCACTTGGGCAAGAGTAACAGACACAAGGTATGCCCCAAGACTTGGGGCTTTCGCACAAAAACATCAATATCATGGGGTAAGCAAATAGGTAGACGGGCTTTGTTCCGCCGATCTTTTAAGCAACCCCCAAAGAAAAACGGCACCCCGAAGGGTGCCGCCAATTCCGACCAAAAGTCCAGATTACTGGGCTTCGGTGATGAATTTCACTGCATCGCCGAAAGTCTGGATGGTTTCGGCTGCGTCATCGGGGATTTCGATGCCGAATTCTTCTTCGAATGCCATTACCAGTTCAACGGTGTCGAGGCTGTCAGCGCCAAGGTCGTCGATGAACGAAGCGTTCTCGGCTACTTTGTCTTCTTCAACACCCAGGTGCTCAACAACGATTTTGCGCACGCGATCTGCAACGTCGCTCATATCAGGTCCTCACGTTCATTGGGCTTGATTGCCCGTTCTTTGCGTGCCCCGCGGGGCGGTTAATCGGCCCGTCCGGGCACTACTGAACGGGTCCAAATGTGGGCCCCTTCAGGAATCTCCATGCGCCTATAGCAGAGAATGACGCAGAGGCAAACGATTTCACTCGTCCGACGTGTCCTCAGGCTGCAACGGATTGAAGATGATCATACGGCAGGATTTCCGGATGTAAAAGTCTGCTTGCTGCGGCACCTCTTCGTCCGGCAGATATTTCTGCAAAATTGCACGTGGCACTTGCAGCACAGCCAGCTCTACCGTTTCGACATCACAGTCCGTTCTGTCAGCGTAGTCCTGAAGCGCTGCGGCGAGCGCCTCTTTTTCTTTGGCGACACGCGTTCGCAGCTCTGCGCTTATGCCGTCCCGAACAAGAAACCGTTCAGGCACAATAAACAGCAGATTGGCAGCCGCACGGTTTGCCGCAGCCAGATGCAAAGCCTGCAAAGCAGAGCGGACCGCGCCACGCACACCGTCAAAAACGAGCGTTTCTTTTAGTTCGGAGAGATAGAGGGAATGCGCCCAAAGCCACGCTTCGGCCAGCAACCCTTCCATAGAACCGTACCGGTGATAGAGGGACCCGACCGAAACGCCGGTCCCCTTTGACACTTGTTGAACCGTTACCCCCGGAGCATGTGCCATATGCCCCGCGAGCCACTCAAAGACCTGGTCGTCGGTGAAACCCGCTTTCCGTCCCATATCGGTCTCCGTTGTTTTATTTTTTATTTATGTACTACTCATTTGTGGGGCGCCCAAACCTCGCCCCCTGCCTTTCAACCAAACGAAACCAGTGCTGACCGATGAGGTCAAGGCGGGAATTCCGCCCTGAAACACCCTAGATCATCGCCATGCCGCCGTTGACGTGAACGGTCGCGCCAGTGGTGTAACCTGCTTCGGCACTGGCCAGATACAGAACAGCGGCGGCGATTTCCTCGGGCGTGCCCATGCGGGACGCGGGGATTTGGCCGTTGATCTTGTCCTTCTGGTCGTCCGTCAGCTTGTCGGTCATCGCGGTCGCGATAAAGCCCGGAGCAACGCAGTTTACGGTGATCCCGCGGCTGGCGACTTCGTAGGCGATGGACTTCGACATGCCGATCATACCGGCCTTGGAGGCGGCATAGTTCGCCTGACCGGGGTTACCGGTGGTGCCAACGATGGACGAAATGTTCACGATGCGACCCCAACGGGATTTCATCATGCCACGGATCACGCCCTTGCACAGACGCATGGTGGAGGTGAGGTTCACCTCAAGAACGCTGGACCATTCATCGTCCGACATGCGCATGAAAATCTGGTCGCGGGTGATACCGGCGTTGTTCACCAGAATATCAACCGATCCCATCGCTTCGGCGGCTTGTTTCGGCAGCGCGTCAACGGCTGCGGCGTCAGACAGGTTGCAGGGCAGTACATGAGCGCGGTCGCCCAGTTCTGCCGCCAATGCTTCGAGCGGTTCAACGCGGGTTCCGGAGAGCGCAACAGTTGCCCCCGCCCCGTGCAGCGCTTTGGCGATTGCGGCGCCGATTCCACCAGACGCACCGGTGACCAGAGCGTTCTTACCAGTCAGATCAAACATTTCATGTCCTTTCACATCGTCCTGATCCGGTTGGCGGATCAGGAGAGACTATTCAAATTCCTTGCGAACGGATTACCCGTTCAGAGCATCTTTTGCAGCGACAACATCATCAGGGGTGCCAACAGCGCGCGACGCGATATTGCGGTCGATCCGCTTAATCATGCCGGACAGCGCTTTGCCTGCACCGATTTCCCAAGCCTCGGTCACGCCTTGCGCACCCATCCACAGAACGCTTTCGCGCCAGCGAACGGAACCGGTGACTTGTTCGACCAGCAATTGGCGGATCGTATCGGGATCAGAGACGGCCTCGGCGCGGACGTTGGCCACGACCGGCACTTTCGGTGCTTTGATTTTTACGGCGGCCAGCGCTTCGGCCATCACGTCGGCGGCGGGTTGCATCAACGCACAGTGGAAAGGTGCGGACACAGGCAGGAGAAGCGCACGTTTCGCACCCTTTTCCTTTGCAATGTCGAGCGCCCGTTCGACAGCCTCTTTATGACCCGATACGACGACCTGCGACGGATCGTTGTCATTTGCCGCCTGACAGACCTGCCCTTGGGCGGCTTCTTCGGCCACAGCAGTCGCAGTTGCGAAATCGAGTCCCAGCAGGGCCGCCATTGCGCCGACACCGACCGGAACGGCCTCTTGCATCGCAGCGCCGCGGGTGCGCAGTAGACGGGCAGTGTCCGAGATAGACAGCGCACCAGCGGCGGCCAGCGCAGAGTATTCACCCAAAGAGTGGCCAGCAACGAAATCAGCGGCCTCAATGGTGACGCCTTCGGCTTCGAGCGCGCGCATCGCAGCGAGCGAGGTCGCCATCAGCGCAGGCTGCGCGTTCTGGGTCAGGGTGAGGGTTTCGATCTCTCCTTCCCAGATCAGACCGGAAAGGCTTTCGCCCAGTGCCTCGTCCACTTCGTCAAAGACAGCTTTGGCGGCCGGATAGGCCTCTGCCAGCGCCTTGCCCATGCCGATTGTCTGGGCGCCCTGCCCCGGAAATACAAAAGCCCGCATTTTCGGCTCCTCTTTGGTCCTGTTTTGTTTGGCTTAGCCTGTCCGGCGCAGCTTCACAAGGAAGTGCCGTAAAGGAAAGGCCGCTTTGCTGGGGACCCCGCAGGATTTCGAGTATTTGGAGAAAGATGAAATTAAAGGGCAAAGAGGATTTCGCGGGCCCGAAACATTCGGTCGATCCGGATTGGCGAAACCCGAAACGGGAAAAACGGCTGACGAAGATCGTCAACCGTGTTGTTTTCCGGCTTTGTGGTGTTTGTGCCGCCCCAGTGGACCGAGACCGGTTACGCGCTGCCCAGCATATCCCGTCCGAGGCGATCGCGCAGGGCTTCAACCTCTTTCAGCGATCCGCGAGCGATTTCCACGACGGTCGACGTGTTCCGCAGACGCAGCATCAGTGCCGACTGTTCGGCGCGCGACCGGTCAATGAATAGACCGCCGAAGGCATCGAACGGCCAGATCGCCAGCAGCGACGGTCGGCCAACGCGGTTGCGGACAACCTCGCGCAGTTCTTTGGAATTGGTATCAACCTGGATTTCAACCTCGGTTCCGCGGCTGGCGTAGCGCAAAAACAGCCCGCCCATTACCGCAAAGAACGCGGATGCGATCGCGGTCAGTTCGATATCACCGCTGGACACAATCGCAGAGGGCAAAACCCAGAGGCCGACGGCGGCCAGAAGAAACGCAGCACCGACGACTGTCGCGCCGATCTGCATCGTCATGACCAGCGCGGACGCTTTATCGTCGTTGTGAATGACATAACCCCAATATGTATCGTTCAAGGCGACCCCCTCGTTTGTCAGAGCGACCGGAACATCAACGGCTTGGGACATTGAATAATCTGTTGTGGCCATTGCGTTCATCGTGTCACTCCGTTTGAACCCTGAGAGGACTTCAACTGAGAAGTGTGGCAGAAAACGGGCGGCTCCCTGACGTTGTTCGGGCAATGTGTTTTTCGTCCACGGGTAGGCAAGACACGGGGCGCCGGGAGCCCCCTTTTGAGGCCGCGAAAACTCTGCACTTGCCAACGGTGCCATGCTCTGTATAAGGCCACATTCCTTCCGCAAGTCGTTTGAACTGCGCAGTCTCTCGTGGGTAGGTGCGGAAGGTCAGCCTGCCCTATGAAATGCGCCGAACAGAACAGGAGTGCACATGCCGCTATACGAGCATGTCTTTATCTCGCGTCAGGACCTGTCCAACGCGCAGGCCGAAAGCCTCGTCGAACATTTCTCGACCGTCCTTGCTGACAACGGTGGCAAAGTCATCGACAGCGAATACTGGGGCGTCAAGACGATGGCTTACAAGATCAACAAGAACCGCAAAGGCCACTACGCCTTCCTGCGCACCGACGCTCCGTCGGCTGCCGTTCAGGAAATGGAACGCCTGATGCGCCTGCATGACGACGTCATGCGCGTTCTGACCATCAAGGTCGACGCTCACGAAGAAGGCCCGTCGGTTCAAATGCAGAAACGTGACGAACGTGGCGAACGCCGCGAACGCCGCTAAGTTGATCAGGAAAGGACTCTAAGTCATGGCCGCAAAACCGTTTTTCCGTCGCCGTAAGACCGATCCGTTTGAGGGCGAAAACGCTCCGAAGATCGACTACAAAGACACCCGCCTGCTGCAGCGCTACATCTCTGAGCGCGGCAAAATCGTACCGGCACGCATCACCGCAGTCGGCGCCAAAAACCAGCGTAAACTGGCTCAAGCCATCAAACGCGCTCGTTTCCTGGCTCTGCTGCCCTACGCTGTTAAGTAAGGAGACAGACTGATGGACGTTATCCTTCTCGAACGCGTTGCCAAGCTCGGCCAGATGGGCGACATCGTCGCTGTCAAAGACGGCTACGCTCGCAACTTCCTGCTGCCGCAGGGCAAAGCTCTCCGCGCCAACGAAGCTAACAAAGCCAAGTTCGACGCAGACAAAGCACAGCTCGAAGCACGCAACCTCGAAACCAAAAAAGAAGCCGAAGCACTGGGCGATCGTCTGAACGGCGAAACCTTCATCGTGATTCGTTCCGCATCCGATGCCGGCGCTCTTTACGGTTCCGTTTCGACCCGTGACATCGCTGAAGTTGCTACCGACGGTGGCTTCTCGGTTGATAAGAAACAGGTCGTTCTCAACGGTCCGATCAAATACCTTGGTCTGCACACCGTAAGCGTTGTTCTGCACCCCGAAGTGACTGTTGAGATCTCTCTCAACATCGCTCGTTCGCAGGAAGAAGCAGAGCTTCAGGCTTCCGGTAAATCGATCCAGGAACTGGCTGCTGAAGAAGAAGCCGCTGCAGAAAGCGAAATCGCCGACCTGTTCGACGAAGTCGGTGCTGCTGCTTCTGACGACGAAGGCGACGACGCCTAAGTCATCCGGCATTAGCCTATTTCGAAAGGCCGCAGTCATCTCGACTGCGGCCTTTTTTTCATTCGTTTACCATCTCCGCATTTTTTTCAGGCAGCCCTGCCCCACAGCCGTCTTTTTGTCCGTCGGATACGGCGTGACTTCGCGTAATTTTGGACCAAATAGTCAGAAAAATTGACCGGGTATTACCGAAGTGTCACGCTACACGCATAGCGTTAGGCGACTCGTGCAGTTGCACGATCGAATATTTTTAAAAACCTATGGGGGCACAAATGGCACTCTCTCTTTCCCGTCGCGGATTCCTCGCCGGAACCGCTGGTTTTGTTGCGTTGCATCCGTTTTCTGTTCAAGCTGCTGCCGGTCAGGCGCACCTTCGTATTCTGGAAACCACTGACCTGCACGTTCACGTTTTCCCGTACGACTACTATGGCGACCGTCCGTCCGATACGGTCGGCCTTGCCCGTACGGCGTCTTTGATCGGCGACATCCGAGCCGAGGCAACCAACACGTTCCTTGTTGATAACGGTGACTTCCTGCAAGGGAACCCGATGGGCGACTACATGGCCTATGAAAAGGGCATGGACGACGGCACCATTCACCCTGTCATCGCGGCGATGAACACTCTGGGGTATGAAGCATCGACCCTTGGCAACCACGAATTCAACTATGGCCTAGATTTCCTTGCGAATTCCGTCGCCGGTGCGAATTTCCCCGTGCTGAGCGCGAACGTCGTCACCAAAATGGGCGCCACCCCGACCGAGGATGAAACGCTCGTCACACCGTATATCATCGTCGAAAAGACGCTGACTGACGGTGCCGGAGCGACCTTCCCGATCAAGATCGGTCTGATCGGTTTCGTGCCGCCGCAGATCATGCAGTGGGATCGCCAGCACCTTGAAGGTAAAGTCGAGGCCCGCGACATCGTTGAAACCGCCAAGGCCTACATCCCGCAGATGAAAGCCGAAGGCGCAGAGATCATCATCGCCCTCGCCCACACCGGTATCGGGTCGGCTGACTGGGAAGAAAAACAGGAAAACGCTGCTGTACCGCTCGCCGCAGTCGACGGAATTGATGCGATTATGACCGGCCACAGCCACCTTGTCTTCCCCGGCCCGAACTACGAAGGCTGGGACGGAGTTGACGCTGAGAAAGGCCTGATTTCGGGCAAACCGGGTGTCATGGCCGGTTTCTGGGGCAGCCACATGGGTCTGGTTGACCTGATGCTGGAACGCGACGGCGATAGCTGGAAAGTGGCCGATGCCGTGGTCGAAGCCCGCCCGATTTCCCAACGGAACGAAGACCGTTCGATCACCGCGCTGGTCGAAAGCGACATGGGTGTCGAAGCTGCCGCTCAGGCCGACCACGACGCCACGCTCGCCTACGTCCGCCGCGCTGTCGGTAAAACCGACGCACCGCTGTTCAGCTACTTTGCGCTGGTTGCCGACGACCCGTCGGTGCAAATCGTGTCGAACGCGCAAGTCTGGTACATTGAACAGATGATGCAGGGCACCGAATACGAAGGTCTGCCGATCCTTTCTGCTGCGGCCCCGTTCAAGGCCGGTGGCCGTGGCGGTCCGGAGTATTTCACTGACGTTCCTGCCGGTGACATCGCAATCAAGAACGTATCGGACCTCTACCTCTACCCGAACACCGTGCGCGCTGTGAAAATCAACGGTGCACAGGTCAAGGAATGGCTGGAACGCTCTGCCGGTATGTTCAACCAGATCACCGCAGGGGCAGAGGATCAAATCCTGCTGAACCCCGACTTCCCGTCTTACAATTTTGACGTGATTGACGGCGTGACCTATCAGATCGACCTGAGCCAACCGATGAAGTTCAACCGTGACGGTGAGGTTATCAATCCGAACACGAACCGCATTGTTAACCTGATGTTCAACGGCGCGCCGATCGATCCTGCACAGGAATTCGTGGTTGCGACCAACAACTACCGTGCAGGTGGCGGTGGTCACTTCCCCGGCGCTGACGGGTCGACCACGATCTTTGAAGCACCGGACACCAACCGCGACGTTATCGTCCGCTACATCGTAGACAAGGGCACGGTGGACCCTTCGGCCGACGCGAACTGGTCCTTTGTACCGATGGAAGGCACGACGGTTCTGTTCGAAACCGGTCCGGCTGCGGTGCAATACGCTGACATGGTCACTGGCGTTACGATGGAACCGGCGGGGAACTCTGACGCAGGGTTCGCGATCTACCGGATCAGCCTCTAAACACAAAACGGGGCCGCAATCGCGGCCCCGCAAAATCCTGAATGGGCGATCCTGTTGCGGGTCGCCCGTTTTCGTTTTAGCGGCTGAACGACTCGAGCTTGAGCGTCGCGTCGCAATAATCGCCGTCATAGGTGCCCACCCAGACATCCAGGTATCCGTCGAGCGGACGGGTCAAGAAAATCTTGGGATCATAGTTCCCGTTGTCATCGTCATCATAGTACCAGCTACCAGATGCCGTATTGATCAACAGGGCGCTGTCACACTGCGATGTCACGCTGATTTCCAGCTTGTAGCGGGACATTCCGCTAATATCGAAGGTAAAATCCGGCGGCGTTGTAAAGTATCCCGCACCGCGGTCTGTACCCGGACGAACATTCGGACAGTTCCAGATATAGTTGTCACCGCCCGCAACCACATTGAAATACTGCGGATTCCACATGTCCGAGCCGGTTAACCGGTATGAAGCCCCCCACTGTGAATAGTCAGGACAGGCGATTGCGCCCCCTGCCATTCCCAAAAGAGCGGCTATTGCTAATAGTAGACGTTTCATAACACTTCCCCATCTTTCGATACCCTAAGGCTAAAGTAACATACCCGTGAGAGTGAAGGGTTTAATCTTGATCAAAGGGTCAGGGATTCCCGAAAAAAATGCAGTAAAAACCCGTTTTAGGATCATATTCCACTCGGGCACAACTATGGGTATGAAAAAAGGCGCTCCCGAAGGAACGCCTTTCATAGAGCTGAATTTAATCAGACTTATTCTTCTTCCAGAGCTTCAACAGCTTTGGTCAGGTCGTCTTTGGACACTTCCTTTTCGGTGACCGAAGCAACGGTCAGGATGTGGTCAACGACTTTGTCTTCAAAGATCGGTGCCTGCAACTGCTGGCGGAACTCTGCGTTCTGCTGAACGAATTCAAAGAACTGCTGTTCCTGACCCGGGTACTGACGTGCCTGGTTCATGACCGCTTGGGTCAGTTCGGCGTCGGTTACCTTGATTTCAGCTTTCTGGCCGATTTCAGCAAGGAAGAGACCCAGTTTCACGCGGCGCTGAGCCAGCGTTTTGTGTTCGTCGGACACTTCCACTTCACCGTGGTTGTGGTCGTGAACTTCGGGGTTTTCTTCGTGCCACAACTGGTGAGCAATCTGGCTTGCTTCTGCGTTGACGAGCGACTCGGGCAGGTCGAATTCAACCTTGCCGTCCAGCTCATCAAGAAGACCACGCTTAACAATTGCGCGGGCAGCACCCTGATATTCAGCTTCAAGACGCTCGGAAACCTGACCTTTCAGGGCTTCGAGGCTTTCTGCGCCGAACTTGGTAGCCAGTTCGTCGTCGATCTCTGCATCTTTCGCGGCTTTGACAGCTTTGATGGTGCAGGTAAAGACAGCGTCCTTACCAGCGAGGTTTTCTGCGCCGTACTCTTCGGGGAAGGTGACGTTTACGTCTTTTTCTTCACCGGCTTTCACGCCAACCAGACCGTCTTCGAAACCGGGGATGAAGGAGTTGGAGCCCAGAACCAGCGGGTAGTCTGCTGCGGTGCCACCTTCGAAGGCTTCACCGTCAACTTTACCAACAAAGTCCATAACAACCTGATCGCCGTTTTCAGCAGCGCCGTCTTTGTCTTCGTAGGATTTCGCTGTTGCTGCGAGGCTTTCCAGAGCTTCGGTAACCGATGCTTCGTCAGCTTTGACAACCAGACGCTCCAGCGTGATGGTGCCGAAATCGACTTCGGGAACGTCGGGCAGACGTTCGTAGGTCACTTCGACCACAACATCGTCGCCTTCTTTCCAGTCTTCGTTGGACATCTTCATTTCCGGCTGGGCAGCAGGACGATCACCCGAAGTTTCGAGGTGGTTGTTCATCGCACCGTCGATGGCTTCTTGCATCGATTCGCCAAGAACACGCGGGCCGAACTGCTTTTTCAGCATGGACATCGGAACTTTGCCCTTGCGGAAACCCTTCATCTCGATGTCGGGCTGGGCTTCTTTCAGCTTTTCGTTGACTTTGTCATCCAGCTCTGCAGCGGTCACTGTGATGGTGTAGCCGCGCTTAAGGCCTTCGTTCAGGGTCTCGGTGACCTGCATCGTATGCGTCCTTTTACGTCTCTTTGAGGCCGCGAGGGCACGACCTACCAAAATCAGACGCCCTTCTAGTTTCGATGCGCCTTATTTGCAAGGCGAACCGGCCCTAAAAGAGCGTCGGGAATCTCGTGGTGCGGGTGGAGGGACTTGAACCCCCACGCCTTGCGGCGCCAGAACCTAAATCTGGTGCGTCTACCAATTTCGCCACACCCGCTTATGTCGGAGCGATCTAGCAAAGGATTCGACCGGATGCGAGCGGAAAATTACTCCACAGCGAACTGTGTCCAAAAGGCTAGGGTCGATGGTCATTCAGACAGGTCCTATAGAAAAAGCGGGCCAGTAACCGATTATTGACATATCGTGCCTCAAAAAGACTGAGGCAGACATAGCAAGAGCGGGAACCGCCATGCACCTAGACATCGACATCCGTCCAGCGGTTTCCGTTGGCGTAACCACCCATTCCGGCCTTCTGAGCGGGGCAACTGTCATGACACTTGACGGTGAGCTTCCTGTGGAAACGCTGGTCCCCGGTGACCGTATTATCACCCGCGACACCGGTATGGCCGTTCTGCGCGATATCCGGCTGAGCATGGTGAAAACCGCGCCAATCCGCATCAAAGCAGGAACCTTGGGTCACAACCGCCCCGGAGAAGACGCTCTGGTCGCGCGTGACACGAAGATCCTGATCCGCGACTGGCGCGCCGAAGCCCTTTATGGTGAACCGCAAGCGCTGGTTCCGGCAAAACGGCTGGTCGACGGTGAGTTCATCTCTGAAGGGGATGCCGAACAGATGATGATGTTCGAACTGGTTTTTGACAGCCAGCACGTCATCTATGCCAGCGGTATGGAGATCGCCTCGGGCGCTCTTTGATCCAACTTGCAGACGCGCAAATGCGCGACAGTTTCCTGAAACGCCACTCGATCGAGTGGCGTTTCGCGTTTTTGCCTCCGGCGGGAGTATTTGGAAAAGCAAAGAAGGTTATAGGCCGATGTCTCTGAATACCTGCGGGAGCATCTCGGGCAGATCTTCGGCGATCAGGCC
>JBNKUW010000066.1:0-13478 GCA_050298835.1 Marivivens sp. | reverse complement strand
AATTGCCGACACAACAAAGACGCTTTCGGACCCGTCTTCCAGCACCGTTGTCAAGACATGCCCAAGCCGCTCTTGTTCACGGTCCGATAAATAGCGCTTCTTCTCTTCCTCGCGGAATTTCTTGATTCGACGGGCCGGATTGCTCCCGGACGGGCGTAGACCCCAATCCTCGGCCAGATTGAAAAGCTTCGACAACATGCTGATTGCGCGGTTCGCCTGATAAGGCGTTCCTCGCAACTCGTGGTGAAAGCTGACCACATCGGCACGGGTGACTTCGGCAATTTGTAGCGGCCCGAGGCACGGGCGGATAAAACGACGGATGATGCTGTGATAATCCCGCGCGGTGGTGGGCTTGCAATGCTGGTCCACATACTCTTCGAGAAAACGGTCGCAGAGACCCGCAATGGTCGGGGCGCGTCGCTTCGCCTGTTTCTCGGCGGAAGGGTCTTCTCCTCGCGCCACATCGCCCAAGAACTTCTTGGCTTCGCCTCGGGCTTCCTCTGCGGTCAGGACGCCGTGTTGCCCGATGGTAATGCGCCGCGTGCGCCGTCCCGCTCGATATTGCACGAGGTAGGTCTTTTTGCCGGACGGATAGACCCGGACCCCGAAGCCGCGCATGTCGCAATCCCAGACCAAATAATCATTGTCGGTGACGGTCAGACCGTCCACAGCACGTTTTGTCAGTTTGAACATTTCAAGAACACTCCTTGCTTCCGGTCTGCTTCCGGAAGCTATACGGAAGCACGAGACGGCGAATTCTGGAGTAAGTCATGAGTCAGTGGCGTGGCTGTAGTCAATATAAATAATTGATTTAACTACATTTTTCGCAATGTGGCGAAATGCGGAGAAATGCAGCGAAATCGGTCCGGGCGTTCTTTTAATCAGTGGGTCGCAGGTTCGAATCCTGCACGGCTCACCACTTTCACTTCTGAATAACAGAAATGCCGAAGGCACCCGATTATCGGGTGCCTTGGCGTTTTGGCAAAAAAAGGCAGCGATCTGGTATCCCAGACCGCTGCAGGCGGAGTTCAGAAAATTCTTAGGCGAGCGGCTCGTCTACGCGCCGTTGCCGAGCTAATTCAGCTTGAGAGCTTCGCTCTTGCGGCAGGTGGTGAACCGAGGCGAGAGCCGGACTGTCGCGGCGCATACGCCGTTTCAAGTAATCACGATGATTTTCTATGGCAGCTGTAAGCCCGTTGTGAAAACTGGTTTTGGAAATCGGTGCATGAAGAGTTGCGTCGCAAATCGCCATCCGTTCAGCTGTGAGGTCATGTCCACGTACCTCACTTGAAATCAGCAAAATTACCATTTCCGGAGAGGCTGAACGAAGCCGGAAGCAGAAATCGACCGTGTCCTCTGTGTCATCCATCAGGTCAGCATCGATTATGCAAAGTTTGAAGCGCCGCGCATTCCTAACAACCCAGTCCAACGGAATTTGGAGACCTTCGTAGATCAAAATGTCCCTTTGATCTTGCAGGCACCAGCGTTCGACGTCGCATGCAGGCAGATTGCGCCCCCCAGAAAGCAAGGCAATGCTGGTAGGTAAATCGGGGACAACTTCCTTTTTTTGAGGAGGATTGGGTCGGAGGGCAATGGGCGGTTGCCCTCCGACGAACTGCTGTTTTTGCAGCGGTCGAGGAAGATTGCAGGCCGTCTCATCGGGCGGTGCAAAGGTATATCGCAGGTGTCGAAGAAGCGTCCTGGGTGTCATCGCAATCTCCTCAGATTGCCGGGTGATTGATTGGGGGTGACCCGACGTAATTGAGAATAGCAGTCATAATGACTACAACGCAAGATGGAAAATTAACCAGATTGCTTCGACTGTTCGGACGCGTATGCAACAGATCGTAACTTTTTTCATCGATATAATAATAAGTTACTAGAAAGGTGCTTCGGGTTGGCTATTATAAAGCGGTCTGAGAGCCGTAGAGGTGGATGGGGCGCGGACAAAACAAGGTTGGTTGGGCAATCAAAATGAAATCTAAACTAGACGCTCTTGCGCAATTGCGCGAGGTATTGATCGGGATGGAGGCTGACCTGGGGCTTCAGACGCTATCCCAACGGGAACTGGACATTCTGTACGCCGTTAGGCGGCTTACAGCCGAAAGTGAGAGTGACTCGGTGCGAACCGAATCTTTGAGACAGCATCCTTTGGTTAGGCAAATCAGCCAACCTACCTATAATAGGGCAATAAAATCATTGGTGGAGAAAGGCTACTTGCGGAATGCACCTGCCAAAAAGGTCGGTTCATACTGTCTAGGTGATCGCGCTGAGTAGACAGCTATAGCATGTGTTGCTTGTTATGGTGTATTCATTGATGTAGCTAGACAAGTCATAATGACTACCCCAAGATGGGCCAATGAGAGATACATCAAGCGAATTAAGCAGCTTTAAGGCAGATTTTGTCAACTACTCGACGATTTTGTTATTTGTCTCAACAGCCTACGTTGTAGCCGAGAGTTTTACGAATTGGGTTGTAGCGCCCTTACAGTCCGAATTGATTGGAATAAGCGCGATCAATACGGTTGTTTTGTTTTTACCGCATGGAATCCGTGTGCTTGCAGCCTGGATTCTGGGGTGGAGGTCGTTCCTCTATCTGTTGCCTGTGATTTTCTACAACATCTACATTGTTCTTGATAGCCGAGAGCAGATTTACGCGTACCTTTTCAGCATGTTAAGTGCACCGGCTGCCGTTGTGGCTGTGTCATGGGCGGGTATGAGGTCTCCGCAGGATTTCAAACAAAGGCAACAATGGCGGGTCATTTTGATCGTAGCTGTGCTGTCGAGTTTTGCGAATGCGATCGTGGTGCATACCATTCTACGTTACATGGTCGCTCCTCAAGAAATGCTGTTTAGTATTGCTGCTCAGGTGACCGGAGATATCTTAGGAACACTTTTCGTTATGTTGATCCTGGTCTTTCTGTTCCGCGTTTGCGCTCGCTGCAGGTATTTTTTCGCCTAGCCCCGTGCTACACACGGTTTAGTGTGTCGCCGGGCTGCAATTTCGGTGTGAGTTCGACCAAAAGCCCCTCGTCTGTGTTCGGATTGGCGACGCGATCAACGAGTATTTGGGCTGCTCGCTGGCCGATTTCACGTCGGCAAGCATCCATCGTCGCCAACCGAAGTGACAAGCCGTCTAGCAGTTCCACTCCGTTGAAGCCTGCAAGACCGATCTTGCCGGGGATATCGTAGCCATTCTCCATCAGGTGAAGGAGCCCACCGGCGCCGATCATATCGTTCGAGTAGTATAGGAAATCTAGGTCGGGGGTCCGCTTTAGCATCGCCTCGGTCATTTCACGCCCTTTGGCAAGAGCGGAGCCGCCAGAATAGAATTCTTGATCCGCAATTTCGACACCGGCTTTGGCGAGCGTTTGAGTCAGACCTTCGAACCGTTTGCGTGCGCGGTGGTCGCGCGGCATTTTCGTTCCGAGGAATCCGATCCTACGGTATCCGTTCTGAAGGATCGACTCCGCCATTTTTCGGCCAGCACGTCTGTGGGAAATGCCTACACAGGCGTCTACAGGATCACCGTCGACATCCATAATTTCAACTACGGGGCAACCTGCCTGCCTTAGCATCGCGCGGGTTGCATCAGTATGCTCAAGTCCGGCGATGACAACACCTGACGGACGCCATGAAAGCATTTCGAAAAGGACCTTTTCCTCTTGCTCGGGAAGGTACTCCGTAACGCCAACGACAGGCTGAAGTTCTGTATCAGCCAAAACTTCAGACAAACCAGAAAGGACCTCTGGAAAGACCATGTTTTTCAAACTTGGAATGATGACCGCAACAAGGTTCACCCGTTTCGAAGCAAGAGCGCCTGCGATTTTGTTCGGAACATATCCCAGACGCTTTGCCGCATCTTGTACGCGCTTGCGTGTGGCTTCGCTTACATCCCCCTTATTTCGCAGAACGCGGCTGACAGTCATTTCGCTTACACCGGAGGCTTCGGAAACATCGCGGAGCGTCAACGGGCGTTTTGAGGGAGTTTTCACTGAGAAGATCCTGTCGCAAATATGTTAACTAACATTTATCTACAGAATGGCCCGCTGTCCAATACCCGACGATTGACCATAGATCGAAACGCGGGCATTGAAGGTTTCGCGTGGCCCCGTGGCTCAACTGGATAGAGCAGCCCCCTCCTAAGGGGCAGGTTACAGGTTCGAATCCTGTCGGGGTCACCACATTTCAAACGGTGGTTCAAACCATCCGGATGACATCTTTGTCGATGGCGAGCATGTAGCCTCGTCGGGCGATGTTTTTAACCAACAGTTCGCTCACTATTTGGTTCCCCAAAGTGTCTCTTAGTCGTTTGATCCGTGTTGCGCCTGCGGCTTCTTCGCAGTCAGAGGCGTCTCGGCCGGAAATGACGGCTTCGATTTCTGCGCCTGACAGGACGTCGTCGTCCATTCTGGCTTCGGCGAGGACGGAGAGGGTTTCAATGGCGGCTTCGGTAAGTTTGAATTCGAAATTGTTCAGGTAGACGGTGTTTTGATCTCGGGAAATCAGCAAGCTGTTAACTTCGATCCCCTTACGTTCAATTTGACCCATCCGTCGGTTCATCTGCACCAGCATCACCAAGAAGGACACTGCTGCAATCAACATCGCGGTGGAGAAAATCAGCAAAACGTAGATGACAAACCGGTAGGATTCGAAGGTATCTGAGAACGCAGTTCCAGATTGTGCGAGTATCTCGAGCAGTTTGATTTCTGCTTGCGTTGTCAGATCATCGTTCTGAACAAATATCTGTTCGACGCGGGTGTTGAAGGCGTTTGCATCTGGAAGGTTGGCAAAAAGAACGATCGCCGCGACAAGAAGAATTCCCACGATCGCAACGATTCCAGCAACAACAATCTTGTTTCCCGCAGCGCGAGACTCAGAAGCGGAGATAGAATTCACCGGCACTTTCCTGCTTTTCCTCTAGGCCGTCCTCATCGAAGACGCTCAAAACGTTGAGAAGAACCCAGCCAGCGTTGGCGAGGCGAGGTTCCAATTCGGATTCAGCATCAGCAACTGTGCAGTCGCCGTCAATGCGGGCAACGCCGTATTGCAGGCGAAGCGGGTCATCCTGCTTTGCTTTATAATCAGCGTAGCAGTCTGCTTGGGCGGTTGCTGCCATTAAGATGAATAAAAGAGCGAGTGGGTGTTTCATGATGCACCCAACTGAACAGATAGGCGGATGTTATTCAATATCTCTTGGTCACTCATGACGCGCTATCGGTTTTCCTGAAGGTGATATTGTTTGGCTTACGGTGTCTGCCGGATTGTCGGTGTAGTTCAGATTTCAACCTGTCTACCCTCGAAAGGACTCGTTATGTTCAGCCGCTTTACCAAAGGAATCGCAGTCGCATCGCTTGCTCTAGCAACGACTGTTGCCACTCCGACATGGGCAGAAACTAGGAATAATACCGCTGTAGGGGATGCAATACTTGGTCTTACGTTCCTCGCCATCGTTGGAACCGCGCTCGCGAACCAGAACAACCGACACGAAACACCGACCGTAACCGTTCCAGCGCGACGGACAGACGGTATTCCGACCCCCGATTGGTCGCGTGACCGGAACAACGGACGAGGTTGGGGCGGTGGACAAGGGGGACGTGACTTGGCTTCGCGTTTGCCAGATCGATGCGAGCGACCCGCCTATGTTCATGGAGATCAGAGAATGGTTTACGGAAGTCGGTGTTTGCAGAACAACTACATTGATGTGGATCGTCTACCTTCGAATTGCGAAGTGCGTTTCGAAACGAACCATGGGCGTCGCACGGGATATGATGCGATCTGCTTGGCAAACTCCAACCGCTTTCGGGACCACTAGAAAAGAGTCGAGCAGGCGGCGCTTTGATCCATTCAGAAGCGTCCAAAAGGCGGGGCGGGGTTGGACATGGCCACCGCCCCGTTCTAATGGAAGGTATGACGAAAACCTTTCCTGATCTCTCTTTCGAACACGCTGCCCTAGCCCAAGGGTTCAACAGAATAGCTGGCGTTGACGAGGTCGGCCGAGGCCCGCTGTGCGGTCCTGTGACCGCTGCGGCTGTGGTGCTCGATCTTTCTCGGGTACCAGAAGGGTTGAACGACTCCAAAAAGCTTACGGCTAAGAAACGCAAATTGCTGATGGAGGATCTTTTGAAGGTTGCTGAGATTTCCATCGGTCATGCGAGCGTCGAAGAGATTGATGAACTGAATATCTATCACGCATCGCACCTCGCTATGGTGCGCGCTGTTGACGGGCTTTCAAGCCCTGCCGACTATGCGCTGATTGACGGAAACAAGATCCCGAAAGGGCTGACCATAGAATCGGAAGCGATCATCAAAGGTGACGCGAAATCAGTGTCGATTTCAGCCGCCTCGATTGCTGCGAAAACGTGTCGTGATCAGATCATGGTGGACTTGGCGCAACAGTTTCCCGGCTATGGTTGGGAGAAAAATGCGGGATATGGAACGGCGCAACACCTTGAAGCACTTAAAGAATTGGGGGTTACCCCACATCATAGACGGTCTTTCAAACCGGTGCACAATATCTTGTATCAAGAGTAAAACGTAACCTGCTGAATCAAAAAACGTTTTGACACTGGACTCCGACTGACTCATCCTAGGGACCAACCAGAGAGCGGAAAAATCCGCCGGTTACATGAGGCAGTAAAAATGATCCGAGAGCAGGAGACGGGCGCGGCTGCGCTCCCCCTGAATAATATTCTCGCGGGTGATTGCATTGAAATTATGAACTCGTTGCCCGAAGGCAGCGTGGACCTGATTTTTGCAGACCCGCCATATAACCTTCAGCTTCGTGGCGATCTCCATCGCCCCGATAACTCCAAAGTTGACGCGGTTGATGATCACTGGGACCAGTTTTCGTCCTTCCGCGCATACGACGAATTCACCCGCGACTGGCTGGCGGCTGCGCGCCGCTTGCTTAAACCGAATGGCGCGATATGGGTGATCGGCAGTTACCACAATGTGTTCCGCATGGGCGCAGAGCTTCAGAACCAAGGATTCTGGATTCTGAACGACGTGGTTTGGCGCAAGTCGAATCCGATGCCGAACTTCCGTGGCAAACGGCTTACCAATGCGCATGAAACGTTGATCTGGGCGTCCAAAGAAGAGGCCAGCAAGTACACCTTCAACTACGAGGCACTCAAGGCGCTGAATGAAGGTGTCCAAATGCGGTCCGACTGGGTTCTCCCGATTTGCACGGGACACGAACGGCTCAAGGACGAGGCGGGCGACAAGGCGCATCCGACGCAGAAGCCTGAATCGTTGTTGCATCGTGTTCTGTTGGGAACAACCAATCCTGGTGATGTGGTCCTCGATCCGTTCTTTGGAACTGGTACGACCGGCGCGGTTGCCAAAATGCTGGGCCGTGAATTCATCGGGATCGAACGCGAGGAAAGCTACCGCAAGGTCGCCGAGAAACGCATCGGCAATATCCGCAAGTTCGACAAAGAGGCGCTAGAAGTCTCCAAATCGAAACGGGCCGAACCGCGTGTCGCATTCGGAGTTCTCGTTGAACGCGGACTTTTACGTCCAGGAGAAGAACTGGTCAGCCTGAACGGTCGTCATACGGCCAAAGTACGCGCTGACGGATCGATTGTAGGTCGCGACATGAAGGGATCGATCCATCAGGTCGGTGCCCATCTCGAAGGCGCACCGAGCTGCAATGGCTGGACCTATTGGCATTTCAAACGTGACGGACAAACCGTGCCGATCGACCTGCTACGTCAGCAGATCCGATCGGAAATGCGTGATCAGTAAGTAAACGAATAGTTTACCGCCAGAGCCTCCGGCCCTGCTCGGTCGAAGTAGGCTCATACCTCCCCGCCGTTTGTTCGGCGGGGCTTTTTCGTTTTTTGTTTAGCGCGGCATGGGATTGGTGCCAGCCTTATAGGCTGACCAGTCCGCGATCTCGGGGTAATACTGTTTACGCCAAGAGCGGACTTTCGGATTCATCCAACGGCGCCATAGAGGTGGGACGAGCGCTGCCATAGCCATCATCGGATATCCGAAAGGTAGCTGGGGCGCCTCAGTTTCGTCGTAGGTCTGCAAAAGAGGGAACCTGCGGTCTGGCCGGTAGTGATGATCCGAATGGCGTTGGAGGTTTATCAACAACCAGTTGCTCGCAGTATGAGACGCGTTCCATGAATGATGGGGTTTGACGTGTTCATATTTCCCTTCGCCAAGGTGTTGTCGAGTTAGCCCATAGTGTTCAACGTAATTGGTCAATTCGAGCGCAAGAACTGCCACGAAAGCTTGTATGACGAAGAACCCGATCCCCACTATGCCGGCGACCCAGAACGCAATTCCAAGCATGATGACCTGTAGAGCTGCATAGCGCCAGAATGGGTTTGACAGATGCGATGCAGGAAGCTGCCTGCGTGCGAGCATTTGTTTTTCAGCCCGAAATGCGGATTGGGGGCACTCGATCAACACTCTTGGGAAATAGCGATAAAACCCCTCGTTGTAACGTGCTGTCACGGCGTCACGGCGTGTGCCGACATAGACATGGTGGACGAGCAAGTGTTCGGTGCGGAAATGCGAGTAAAGAACCATCGACAATAGGATGTCCCCCAGCCAACGTTCGAAATTGTTCTTTTGGTGGAGCAGTTCGTGAGAATACACGATCCCTACAGTTCCAGTTAGAACACCAACATCCATCATGACGCCGATCTTTTCACCCGTTGTCAGGTGTGTTGCCTGTGGCAGGAAATAGAGCATTCCGAAAATCAGAATGAACTCTATCGGTACCCAAAGCAGGGTGACCAAACGGTACCAAAACAAGTCTGATACTGGCGTTTCAGGATCTGGATTGAATTCGTTCTGCCCGACAATTCCGTCAATTACCGTAAACAGGTGCCATCCGATTAGTGGGGTTAGGATGATCGTCCACCCACCATAGATCGCTGCAATGACGGGGAGTGGAATGAGAGCAAGTGATAGCCAAAATGGCATTGCGTTGCGGAATGTTCCGATACTCGTGCGCGTGGTCATAGGGCGCTCCTTTCCCGATTGGGCGAACGCTACTCCTGTTAGGGAACCGCATCAACTGTCCGAAGTGTCTCAGACGCAAGATCAAAGACCTTGCGCATGACAGTTGGGAGTGAAGACGGGTTAAAGTCCTGATCAGAGACAAATTTTCCGACACATGGTGATACATCATTTCCGACACGAGCTATGTTCACTGATAGCCGAAGGTGGAAATGCGTAAACGTGTGGCGAGCCTCTGAATTCAGGGCGGTCCAAGATGCCTCGATTGGAGCATTTGGTGCTGGATCATCGTTCCAGTCCGAACACGGCCAGCCAAGCATACCACCCAACAGCCCTTTCTCCGGTCGAGTTTCAAGCAACCACGCGCCGTCTGCTCTGCGTGCAACATAGGCGTAGCCAATCCGAACGGGTTTGGGCTTCTTGGGTATCTTGCGGGGGAGTGTTGTTTCTGTTCCGTCGATCCTAGCTGCGCAAGATTCTCGCCACGGGCAGATACCACAAGCAGGTTTCTTAGGTGTGCAGATCGTCGCACCAAGATCCATAACCGCCTGAGCATAGTCTCCCGGGCGGAGGTTTGGAGTCATTTGCCGTGCTAAATCGGTGAGCAGGGGTTTTGCTTCGGGAAGAGAGGTCTGTACGTTGTGCAATCTGGACATAACGCGTTCTACATTGCCGTCGACAACGACTTCGGGTTGGTCAAAGGCGATAGAAGCGAGAGCGCCCGCAGTGTACGGCCCGATTCCGGGAAGAGAGAGAAGGCCTTCGCGCGTGTTGGGAAAGTGCCCGTTATGAACAGACACGACCGCCCTTGCACATTTCAACAGATTGCGCGCGCGTGCATAGTACCCAAGTCCTGCCCATTCAGCCATGACATCGGCATCCTCGGCCGCGGCCAGATCGTGAACCGTTGGCCAAAGTTCGGTGAACCTGTGAAAGTAATCTTTCACCGCCGCAACAGTTGTCTGTTGCAGCATCACTTCGGAAAGCCAAACGCGATAGGGATCGGGTACTATTCCGGCTTTTCGATCTGCGGGACTAACACGCCAAGGTAGGGTGCGGGCATGAGCGTCGTACCACTCAAGCAACTTGTCACTCAGCTTTTCACGCAATCTTTAGCTCCTGTAACTTCGGTTTCGCTGGTAAGGCCCGCGCGGGTGACTACAATAGGTCACCAAGATGAAAGAGCCACGTAAAACCGGATCCACACGAGGATTTTCTCGCGCGTCCAGTCTGATGCAGTCACGTATCAGGCAGGCCAGCGAAACGCGCGGCTTTGCGGTATCCCGACTTTTGACCCACTGGGAAGAGATCGTGGGTAAAGACGTTGCAGGCTCTGCGCGTCCCGTAAATGTATCCTATGGGCGCGGCGGTATGGGAGCGACTCTTACACTCCTTACGACCGGAGCGATGGCACCCATTCTTGAAATGCAAAAAGAGCAAATTCTGGAGAAAGTGAACGCTTGCTACGGGCATAAGGCGATTTCCAGGATTCGTGTCACCCAAACAGCTCCGACAGGCTTTTCCGAAGGGCAGGTGGAATTTGCCCACGCCCCGAAAAAGGAAAAACCTGCCCCATCTCCTCAGGTGCTGAAAGAGGCACACAAGGTAGGTGAGCAGGTCAAGGACGAAGGTTTGCGACAAATGATCGAACTGCTCGCGACCAACATACTCAGCAAACAAAAAGGCTAAGAGGCATTATGAAACGACGTTTTTTTCTAGGCACAGCAGGTGCCGCGCTGATGACCAGCGGAATGTGGACCACGGCTGCGCTGGCTGAAGAAACTGCTGTCGACACGATTCCCGATATGGCGCTCGGTAATCCCGATGCACCGGTGACAGTGATTGAATACGCATCTTTCACTTGCCCGCACTGCGCGCGCTTCCACGCAAACCAGTTCCAGCAGATTAAGGAAAACTACATCGACACCGGCAAGGTGCGGTTCATTTTCCGTGAAGTGTTCTTTGACCGGTACGGTCTTTGGGCAACCATGATTGCTCGTTGCGGCGGTGAAATGCGCTACTTCGGAATCGAGTCGATGTTCTTTGAACGTCAAAGTGAATGGGCGCAGGGTGAGCCTGCTCAGATCGCCGCAAATCTACGCAATATCGGCAAGGTCGCTGGTTTGTCTGATGCGGATCTGGACGCCTGTATGCAGGATGGGGATCAGGCTGAGAAACTTGTTGCTTGGTACGAAGAGAACCGCGTGAACGACGACATCGAAGGCACCCCGACCTTTATCATTCAGGGCCAAAAGTATTCGAACATGAGCTACGAAGATTTTGCAGCCGTTCTGGACGAAAAATTGGCCGAAGCAGGGGCAATGGAAGACACCGCCTCTGAATAAAGATCTAAGGGCGGCACTTTTGCCGCCCTATTTTTTCCCGAGCCCGATTCGTTCGAGGGCTAGTGTCAACGATGACGGATCATCAATCTCCAGCCAAACGGGAACTGCCAGAACTTTGGGCAGGAAAGCCGCAGGCATACGCGCTACGTCCTTTTCGGTGGTGACAAGTTGAGCGCCCCGCAGCTTTGCTTCGGCTTCCAGTCTCGTCATTAGCTGAGGGGTTAGCGGTTGGTGATCCTCTAGCGGTTCTCCATGAACGACGACTGCACCAAGCTCCGCGAGCGTGGCAAAGAACTTTGCCGGATTTCCGATGCCAGCAAAGGCCAAAACAGGCATTCCTTGCCAAGGCATCCCGGTTTGAAGGGGGGCAAGATGTCCGCGAAGCAGCGGTACGGGTAGTTCACCCAATGGGGCACAATCCGTTCCGATTGCTAAAACCAGATCAGCCCTTTTCAGTCCTGCATTCACCGGTTCACGCAAGGGACCCGCAGGCATGACACGCCGGTTCCCAAACCCTCGTGTGGCATCAACCACCACAATGCTAAGGTCCTTTTCCACGGATGGGTTCTGGAAGCCGTCGTCTAGAAGGATGACTTCGGCACCATTTGCTTCGGCCGATTTTGTTCCTTCTGCGCGATCTTTGGCGACCCAAGTTGGCGCGAACGCAGAGAGGAGCAGTGGCTCGTCCCCAACCTCAGAGGCCGTATGGGAGCGCTCGTCTACTTGTATTGGGCCCGACAGAGTCCCGCCGTATCCACGGGTGACGATATGTGGTTGATACCCGATCGAAAGAAGATGTTGCGCAAGATAGATAGCGGTCGGTGTCTTTCCGGTGCCACCGACGTTGATGTTTCCGACACAGATAACCGGGACAGAGGCGCGATAACCTGTCTGTCGAACCCGTGTTGCGGTTGCAAAAGCATAGAGCGCACCAAGAGGAGACAATAAACGGGCAAGTAGTCCAGGACGATTGGCGTCACGAAACCAGAAACGAGGAGCAGGCATTAGTTTGCATCCTCTGTCGTGATCTCAAGGATCAGTTCGGAAACCCTATTGCTGACCTCTGCACCTTGGGAGGTCACCTCCCATGCTGAATGTGCAATTGTAGCAACTTTGTCAGGGGACAAAAGAGTTTCAACAGCATGAGCAAGGTCGTCACCCTTTGCGATAGGGTAGGCCCCTTTTGCAGCATCCAAGCGCTTGTAAGCTTCCTCGTACGGTGATGTGCGCGGTCCGTGAATAATTGCAGTTCCCAATGCCGCGCCCTCATATGGGTGCCTACCGCCTCTGGTCAGAGTGCCACCCACATAGGTAAGTGGCGCGAGGCGATACCATAGGCCAAGTTCACCTGGTAGATCAGCAACCAGAGCGCGCGTAGATTCATCTGGATCAGTTTCTGACCGTAAAACAGTCGCAATCTCGGATTTGCACAAAATGTTAGCAATATCAGTTGCTTGGTTCATGTCTCTGGGCGATACGACCAACAACAAACGGTGGGAACGCCTACATGCATTTTGATGTGCGGCTATGATCGTTGGAAGCTCTGATACGATTGCATTTACCACGAGCCAGACGGGGCGCAGATTTGTCGTCGCAACCACATCTGAGTAATCAGCTTCGTTGAACGGCAGCAGTGGGACATCCTCTTCGAATGCACCGGCAACTTCAATCTTATCCTTTGAGCCAGCCCACCGTTGAAGCCTCGAAGCGGCCTGTTGGGAGGTTGCTAAGATACGATCAAAGCGGGATAGAAGGGCGCGCCGCATTCCAGGCAACCAACGCCGGTTCGGAGGTATCAAACCGTTGGTATCTGCTGCGATAAGAAACCGCGGGATGTCAGCGTGATCGGTAGCAGACAAAATCAAGGGATCCAGATCGCCACCCATCCAGATCAGCCCGTCCGGTTTCCAATGCTGAATAAAATCCCGGATTTCTCGGTGTGTCGTACCCGGGCCGTTCATGGTGATTATCGACCCGTCGGCGCTTTCATCGGGGCCGGTGCCAGTACCGGTGAAAAGATAAACGATCTGATCGTTTTCGTCCGCAAGTAGCTGAACTACTCTGCGAGCGTTATCCATGTCACGGATGTTCCGGCAGTGAAACCAGATCAGAGGGCCGTCAGGTCGCGATACGTTCGACGCTGGCTGGCTATCC
>JBNKUW010000065.1:0-13505 GCA_050298835.1 Marivivens sp. | reverse complement strand
ACCCATTTCTTTCCACAGCTCTGCCGGAACTTCATTGGATTGGTCCACCTGAGCCGCCATCGGCTTTACCCGATTTTGCGCCCAAGAATGAACGGTATCGCGGATTGCATCGACCTCTTCCCCAAGGTCGAACCTCATCGACGCGTTGAACATGCGCTTCCCTCCCATGCGTTTATTGAACGCTTGTTCATTTCTTGACGCAAAAAACGAGTCGCGTCAATTCCTGACGTTCCGGATTACTTCCGATGATAGGTCAGAGCGCTCCGGATTAGCCCCGAAAGCTGATCCAAGGGGAGGTTATCGGGGTCGTCAAAATGGATCGCCCGATTGCCTTCGAAGTTGAAATCATTTGAAAAATAGCATGGAAATCCGAAATAACCGTGGTTTGGCAGTGTGCATAGATCGCAAAACCACCAGATTTCGGCACACCCAGCCGAAGGGTCGTTCCCGCCTTGGACTTTTCCGTAAGATAGGACGGCTGCCCCCACTTCAGCGTCTCCACCAAAGGACCGACCCCAACGTGGTGCGCTTCTTCAAAGATCAGCGCCCTCAACTTCAGCAGGCCAAGACGCGCTGGTTCCGGAAATGCAGCGTAAACTGCTGCAACTGCAGGATCGTCTATTGCGGGAACGTTGGACATAAAGGCACCCTAACGGGACCTTCCCGATCGGGCTACTGACAACTTAGTTTTCACCCAGCCATACCGATAGATCCAACTCGCGTGCATTCAGACGTTCTTCCGCAGTCAGCGGATACCTTTTTAACATCATGTCGTAGTGCAGATGCATCCGCTTGCCCCAGCCACGGTGTATGTACTCCATGATGCGAATGTGCGCTCCCATCCATGTCCAACGGGAATAGTCATCCAGCCCTGCGCCATACTCTCCGGATTGGGTGGTCAGCCGTTTCCACAGACCGACTTTCTTCGGGGAACGCGTCTGCTCTTCAAGGTCTCTTACGATTTTACCGGTGATCCGTTTGAGCGTCAGAAAGACGATTTCCATTCCTTCTACCACCCGACGGTCACGTTCCACGCCGTTTTCGAAGATCACCCAAGTAAACCCCGGCCCCTTTCCTTCGACTGACGGGGTGCCGTCGTCCGGTGATACGTCGGGCAAAGCAAAATCGGCTTGAGGAATGTGCAGACGTTCGAGAGCCTTGCGAATTTCTTCCTCAACTTCTTCGCGGGTCACGGGGCTGTCGCCTCCTGCTGCCAAACAGAGCCCACTTCGGCGCGAATAATCCGAGAGATCATTGCACAGTCTTCGAGAGTGAAGGTCAACGGAAGCCTAAGGTCGATGATGCCAGCCAACACCCTGTCTGTCTGCGGCATCCGTTCGAAATCAGCGTACTGCCAGCTATCGTAACGAGAGGTAAAGCCGACCGGCTCTGCCTCTCCGAACCATTTCAGTTCAACCCCGCGTGCAGCACAACGCCCGATAACCTCGCGGATTTTCGCCTCTTCCCAATCCAGCAGCAGGAACTGGAAAGATGATGCGACAAAGCCTTCTTCTTCGGGCCGGTCGATCAACGTCATCCCCGGCGTGCCCCGCAATCCGGCCTCAACCACGCGGTATCTCGCGTTCCATTTACCGCATTGTTCGCTCAAACGCCTCAATTGCGGGCGCAAGATTGCCGCGCGCAGGTTGTCCATCCGGCCGGAAATATTCGGTGTTTCATACTTGATCTGGGCGAAGGTCTCGGGCGGAGGTGCCGCGCGGTGACGATCAAAGAGCATATAGCTCCCCGAAAGCATGATCGCGCGCGCCATCGCTTCGGCATTATCGGAGATGAGCAATCCGCCCTCACCCGAATTCAGGTGCTTGTAGGTCTGGGTGGAATAGCATCCGAACAGACCGAACCGGCCCGACGGAATAGAATGCCACGTCGCCCCCATCGTGTGGGCGCAATCTTCGATCACTGTGACGCCTGCTGCACCACACATACGCATGAGTTCATCCATGTCGCAGATATGCCCGCGCATGTGGCTTAGCAGAAGAACCCGCGCCTGACCAAGTTTGGTCCGCAAATCGTCAAGGTCAATCACCAGACCTTCGGTCACACCGACATAGACGGGTTTCGCGCCCACCGCAGCAATCGCCCCCGGTACAGGCGCTAGCGTAAAGGCATTGGTCAGAACCGGATCACCTGTCCTGACCCCCGCCGCCCTAAGCGCCGTGGTGATCGCATATCCGCCGGATGCAACAGCAAGGCAGTATTTCACGCCCATAGCATCAGCGAATTCTTCTTCCAGCAGCGCAGCTTCGGCAATTTCATCACCAACGGTGTTATACCGATGCAAACGTCCGCTCCGCATAACGCGGGTCGCGGCCTCGATCGCCTCTTCGGGGATCGGTTCTTGTTGGGTGAAGGAGCCGGTGAAAATATCGGTCATGAGCGCACGGTCGCTTATTCGTTGAAAACCGTCAATGGCCTACGGCAAAAGCGTCGTGGCAACGTCAAAGAGCTCATTGAAATGGGTGATAATGGCATCAGGTTTCAGACTGGCGACCTCCATTCCAGCAGGACCAAACCCGACCATGACCGACGGCACCCCCGCAGCAAGGGCAGTGTTCTGATCCGTTTCGCTGTCTCCGACAAGAAGCGCCCTTTCGGGATTCCCCCCTGCCCGTAGCACCGCTTCGCGGAAGGGGGCCGGGTCAGGTTTGCGAACGGGAAGCGTATCCGCTCCGATCATCGAACCAAAGGCGTCTCGAACCCCAAGGCTCTGCAATACCGCTTCGGCCAGTCCTTCGGGTTTGTTTGTGCAAACGCCAACTTTGAAACCGTTGGCTTTTAGCTGCTCAACCGCTGCCAAGGCGCCGTCATAGAGGACTGTATGAGTGGCAACATCCTGCCCATAGGCTTCGAGCAATCGGGGATACTGACGGTCGATTTCGCTCAGGTCTTGCCACCCCACACGGCGAAAGCCTTCGGTCAGCATCATCCGCCCGCCCCTTACCGCGACCCGCGCGTCTTTCGCCGGATCCAGCAGGTTTCCAAGCCCCAAATCGTTAAAGCATGCGTTCGCTGCGTTTATAAGATCGACACTTGTGTCGGCTAGGGTTCCGTCAAGATCGAAAATCACCGTGCGCATGTCGTCCCCTTTATCGCATGTGGTCACTGGTGTAACGAACCGAAAACTGATGTGAAGCCCAAATCCTTGCGGTATTACCCACCCGAGGTCATACAGGGCAAAAATGATAGAGACGGCAATGAGTAATTCACTTATCGTATTGGCTGCGGGCATGGGGACCCGCATGAACTCCGACCTCCCCAAAGTTCTTCATAAAATTGCCAGTGCGCCACTTGTCGTTCATGCAATGAAGTCTGCCGAACCGTTGGGTTTGGATCACACCGTTGTTGTGGTCGGCCATGGTGCGAAACAGGTTGAAAAAGCTGTCAAAGACTGGAACCCAGACGCGACCGTTGTTGTTCAGGAAGAACAGCTTGGCACCGGCCACGCCGCCCTACAGGCGCGCGATGCCCTTTCGGGCGTTGACGGGGATGTTTTTGTCGCGTTTGGCGATACCCCGTTCATTCGCACCGAAACGCTCGACGCGATGCGCGAGGCACGGTCTTCGCACGATATCGTCGTTTTGGGTTTTGACGTATTCGACCCGACTGAAAGATATGGTCGCCTGATTACCGAAGGCGATGCGCTGCTTGATGTTGTCGAATTCAAGGACGCAACCGACGAACAGCGTGCGATCACTCTGTGTAATTCGGGCGTAATCTGCGCTGACACCGGACTTCTGTTCGATCTGTTGGACAAGGTCGGCAACGACAACGCATCCGGGGAATACTATCTTCCGGATATCGTGGGTATTGCGCGCGCCCAAGGCCATAGCGCCACGGTCGTCCGCTGTGACGAAGCCGAAACGCTCGGTGTGAATACCCGTGCAGAGCTTGCCCGTGCGGAACAGATGTTCCAGTCAGCGATGCGGACCGAAGCGATGGAAAACGGCGTCACGCTTTATGCGCCGGAGACGGTCATCTTTGCCCATGACACGGTGATCGGGCGTGACGCGATCATTGAACCGAATGTCTACTTCGGCCCCGGCGTCACGGTTGAGAGCGGCGCAACGATCCGTGCCTTTTCCCATCTTGAAGGATGCCACGTGAGCCGCGGTGCGACCGTCGGCCCCTTTGCCCGTCTGCGCCCCGGCGCGGAACTGTCCGAAGACGTCCACATCGGCAACTTTGTCGAGATCAAGAATGCCACCATTGACGAAGGTGCCAAGGTCAATCACCTGAGCTACATCGGCGACGCTTCTGTGGGCAAAGCTACCAATATCGGTGCAGGGACGATCACGTGTAACTATGACGGTGTGTTCAAACACAAAACCACCATCGGTGCGAATACCTTTATCGGGTCGAATACGATGCTCGTCGCGCCTGTCACTGTCGGGAACAGAGCGATGACCGCCACAGGTACAATTGTGACCAAAGACATTGAAAATGACGCAATGGCCATTGGCCGCGTCAAACAAGAGAACAAAGCGGGCTTCGCCACCAAAATGTTCGAAATGTTAAAGGCCAAGAAGGCCAAACAGGCGAAAGGAGCCTGAAAATGTGCGGAATTGTAGGTATATTGGGTAACCACGAAGCAGCACCGATCCTTGTCGAGGCTCTGAAACGGCTGGAATATCGCGGTTATGACAGTGCTGGCATTGCGACCGTGCACAACGGTGTCCTCGCCCGCCGCCGTGCTGTTGGCAAACTGATTAACCTGTCGGACAAACTGGTACACGAACCGCTCGCTGGTAAGGCCGGGATCGGTCATACACGTTGGGCCACCCACGGTTCCGCGACCGAGGTTAACGCCCACCCGCACAGATCCGGGAACGTTGCCGTCGTTCACAACGGGATCATCGAAAACTTCCGTGATTTGCGCGAATTCCTTTCGTCCCAAAACATCGCTCACGAAACAGAGACGGACACCGAAACGGTCGCCCTTCTTGTTCAGTATTACCTTGCCCAGGGCCTTTCCCCGCGTGACGCAGCCCGTGATACCATTGCGCGGCTTGAGGGCGCCTACGCGCTCTGCCTTCTGTTCGAAGGCGAAGAAGACCTCCTGATCGCCGCACGCAAAGGCTCCCCTTTGGCAATCGGCCACGGCGATGGCGAAATGTATGTTGGATCGGACGCGATTGCGCTGGCACCGTTGACCGACCGCATCACCTATCTGGACGAAGGCGATTGGGCGATTATTACGCGCACCAGCCTCGAAATCCGTGACGTGAATTGCGAACAGGTCAATCGCGACGTCAAAACCGTCAACATCGACGCCGCCCGTGTCGATAAGGGCGGATATAAGCACTACATGGCCAAAGAGATCGCGGAGCAGCCCGTGGTCATGACCGAAGTGCTTGGCCATTATGTCAAGCATGACGGCGTCAACATTCCGGATGACGGCATCGATTTTACCAAGATCAACCGGCTTACCATGGTTGCCTGCGGGACGGCATTCTATGCCTGTAACGTCGCCAAATACTGGTTCGAACAGGTTGCCGGACTCCCCGTTGAAATCGATGTGGCTTCGGAATTCCGCTACCGTGAACCACCCGTGACCGACGGAACGGTTGCTCTGTTTGTCAGCCAGTCGGGGGAAACTGCCGATACGCTCGCCGCGCTGCGGTATTGCAAAGGCAAAGCCGATCAGATCATCGCCGTTGTGAACGTCCCCGAAAGCACCATCGCCCGTGAGGCCGATCTGGTATTGCCGATCCTCGCAGGTGTTGAGGTTGGCGTTGCGTCGACCAAAGCGTTCACCAACCAGCTGATGACTTTGGCGATGCTGGTCCTCAAGGCTGCCGAACAACGTGGCCGTCTCACCCCTGACGATATTTCACAACGTATTGCAGCCCTCCGTGGTCTGCCCGGCGTGGTGAACACAGCATTGGGCATCGAAGAGCGGTGCGAACGTCTGTCGATCAAACTTGCCGAGGCGCGCGACATCCTGTTCCTTGGCCGTGGGCAGATGTATCCCCTCGCCCTCGAAGGTGCGTTGAAACTCAAAGAAATCAGCTACATACATGCTGAGGCTTATGCGTCTGGCGAACTCAAGCATGGTCCCATCGCTCTCGTTGACAAACACGTTCCGGTGATCGTCATGGCCCCGCGTGATGTGCTGTTCGATAAAACGGTCAGCAACATGCAAGAGGTCATGGCCCGTGGCGGTCAGGTCCTGTTGATTACCGACAAAAAAGGCGCGGACGAGGCTGGTGACGGCGTGTGGGAAACCCTCATCATGCCCGAGGTCGACCCTTTCCTCGCGCCGATCCTCTACGCGGTTCCGGCGCAGATGCTTGCCTACTACACGGCGGTCGCAAAGGGTACTGACGTAGACCAGCCGCGCAACCTCGCGAAATCCGTAACGGTGGAATAATGGCCAAACAGTTTCCGTCCTTTGACGACAACACCCGTAGCTTTGCCCAAGCACAGCACATCTTTTTTGTTGCGACAGCCGCAGCGGACGGACGGGTGAACCTGTCACCAAAGGGCGGCGACAGCCTGCGCATCCTTGGCCCGAACCGGCTCATCTGGCGGAACCTGACGGGGTCCGGCAATGAAACCGCTGGTCATCTGCGCGAAAACACTCGGATGACGGTTATGTGGTGCGGTTTTGAAAAACGCCCGCTGATCCTGCGCGTCTACGGCACAGCCCGCGCGGTGCATGTTGGTGATCCGGATTGGGCAGAGCTAAACGCCCACTTCGAACCACACGTCGGAGCGCGGCAGATTTACGACCTCGCCATTGATCTGGTGCAGACCTCTTGCGGCTATGCCGTTCCCTATTTCGATCATCAGGGTCATCGCGACACGCTCGACACGTGGTCCGACAATAAAGGTGAGGGTGGCATTCACGACTATTGGGAGGAAAAGAACCGCGTCACAATCGATGGCAAATCCACCGGAATAGAGGATTACATCTAATGTGGCCCACCCCTGTTACCCTTTCTGATACCGCCGTCACGCTGGCACCCACCACGCAGGACCATGCCGCAGATCTGAAAGAAGCTGCCGCCGAAAGCGACCTGTGGAAACTCTGGTACACCGCTGTCCCCCACCCCGACGGGATCGAAGCAGAGATTGACCGGCGACTTGGGCTCCAAGAGGCAGGCTCCATGTTGCCTTTCACCGTCCTGACACCGGACGGTAAAGCCGTGGGAATGACCACCTACATGAACATCGACGCGACCAACCGGCGGGTCGAAATCGGCCATACGTGGTATCGGACGTCCGTGCAGCGCGGGCCACTGAACAGCCAAGCAAAACGCCTGTTGCTGGGGCATGCGTTTGATACGCTCGACTGCGTTGCTGTTGAATTCCGCACCCACTATCTGAATACCCAGAGCCGCCGCGCCATTGAACGCCTTGGCGCCAAGCTTGACGGGATTTTGCGTAATCACACGGTCACGGCGGACGGCACGCTGCGCGACACCTGCGTCTATTCCATCCTCGCCCACGAGTGGCCGATGGTGCGGACGCATCTGGACTGGCAACTCGAAAAGCCCCGCGACTGATGGAAACACTTGAAATCATCGAACGCCTTCGGACGCTGTCGAATGCCGAATACGCTGAGAAAATGAAAGCGTATCATAAGACCGACCGCGAGGTTTTGGGGCTCCGAAATCCGGTCCTGACCGACCTCGTCCGCGAAATCCGTCCGGCGATCTCTCTGGAGGAGCGGTTGGCGCTGTGTGACGGGCTGTGGAAGGCAGACATCCTCGAAAGTCGTATTCTGGCCGCGAAACTGTTGGAACAAGCCCGCATCCGCCCCGATGACACCGGCGCGTGGCGGCTAATCGCCTCTTGGGTGCCCGATTTTGACGGTTGGGCGATTGCCGACCACACTTGCATGGCAGGAGCCAAACGGCTGATGACCGATCCGTCGCGAATAGATGAGGTCGAAGGATGGACGACCGTCGATCACATGTGGACCCGCAGGGCGGCTCTGGTGATCACCCTGCCCTGGACCAAAATGAACAACCCGAAACCGGCGGACCTCGAAATCCGGGAACGCGTCCTTGGGTGGGCGGCGAGCTACGTGCCTGACCGGCAATGGTTCATCCAGAAAGCCATCGGCTGGTGGTTGCGCGATCTGTCGAAACACGACCCTGACAGGGTTCGCGCGTTTCTGGCAGAACACGGTGACGCAATGAAACCATTCGCCCGCAAAGAAGCGTCGAAATATTTGTAGAGGCTGAGGGCGCTACGCCAGCCGGTCAGCTCTGATAGAGCGTCAACGAAATGATCCCCGTGAGCGGCGCATTGAGCAACCGCATTGCGGGCAGGCTGATCTGGGCACCGGCACTACCGGACAGCGGGCGCAGTTCGACGTTGATGGACTGGCCGTTGTAATCGGCACGACCCTGAGTGACTTCACTGACAAGCGCGGTTTTCACCCAAATACCCGGATCGGTTGGCGCACCAAGGGTGGCTGTAACCGTGCCGAGTGCAGAACCGCCGGTATCGGTATCAAGCGCCTCTGCCCTATCGGCTGCTGTGGTGGTATCAAACTCACCAACCGTCGTCGCCCCTGCGGGCGGGGCAGCGACATCGGTTTCGTAGGTATCAACTGCAACAGGTTCGGGTTCGGGAATGAACCCGAAGGGACCAGAGCCGAGCTCTGAACAGCCCGCCGTCATGAGAAGGACAAGAACAAGTCCGGATTTGCGAAGAGACACCATACCATCACCTTTGGGTTGATCCATCCGCAGGCTACTTTGGTGTAAACAGAGAGACAACCGTCGCAAATCACCTTGCGCGACCTATGGCCCAGCCCTAGTTACTAGGTCATGTCACAGCTTATCGACCCATTTGCCCGCGCGATCAAATACCTCCGAGTTTCGGTAACGGACCGGTGTGACTTTCGCTGCGTCTACTGCATGTCCGAAAATATGCAGTTTCTCCCCAAGAAAGACCTCCTGACGCTCGAAGAACTCGACCGTATGTGCAGCGCGTTTATCCGGCTTGGCGTTGAAAAGTTGCGGATCACCGGCGGTGAGCCTTTGGTACGGCGCGGGATCATGACGTTTTTCAACGCGATGTCGCGGCATCTGGACTCCGGCGCGCTGAAAGAGTTGACGCTGACGACCAACGGCAGCCAGCTCGGCAAATATGCAGCTGACCTGTATGCAGCGGGGGTCAGACGTATCAACGTTTCGCTCGACACGCTCGATGAGGCCAAATTCGCAGAGATTACCCGTTGGGGCCGATTGAAACAGGTCCTTGAAGGTATTGATGCCGCTCAGAAAGCCGGCCTGCGGGTTAAAATCAACGCCGTCGCCCTGAAGGGCGTCAATGACGACGAACTGTTCAAGATTCAGAGCTGGTGCGCCGAACGTGATATGGATCTGACCTTTATTGAGGTCATGCCGATGGGCGATATCGGAAATGAAGACCGGCTTGGCCAGTATTGGTCACTCAAAGACCTGCGCGCGGAACTCTCCGGGCAATTTACCCTGACCGATCTGGACGAAAGCTCCGGAGGTCCGGCGCGTTATGTGCGGATTGAGGAAACAGGGCAGAAGATCGGTTTTATCACACCTCTTTCCCATAATTTCTGTGAAAGCTGTAACCGCGTGCGGATCACTTGCACGGGCGAGATTTTCACCTGTCTGGGTCAAGAAGGGCATTCAGACCTACGCGCGCCTCTGCGGTCCTCCGAGGACGACGCAGTTCTGGAACAAGCCATCCACAAAGCAATCGGCCTGAAACCCAAGGGCCACGATTTCGACTATTCCCGCCAAAGCGTCGACGGCCGCGTGAGCCGACATATGAGCCATACCGGGGGTTAGGTTAGAGCGCCCAGAATACTTTCCAGTACCAGAGACGTTGCACTATTCGCGTCCCCTTTGGCTCGCTTTGCATTGCTAGTCATTTTTGAACGCATGTCCTCGTCTTCGAGTGCAACAACTGCGTTAGCCAATTCTTTTGAGTCATTAACCAACAAGCATCCGCCGACATCAGCGAGAGATTGATAGGTTTCCGCAAAGTTAAAAGTATGTGGACCGTGAATCACTGCCGAGCCTAGGACAACGGGCTCAAAGGGATTGTGACCACCAACTTCGGTTAAAGATCCACCAACAAAAGATATGTTGGAGAGACGATACCACAGTCCCATTTCGCCAATGGTATCAGCTACGTAGACTTGTGTTACTTCTGAAATTGGCTCTTTCTTTGATCTTTGGGCAGCGACCAGACCATGCGAACGGATCAATTCCGCTACTTCATTTCCGCGTTCAGGGTGTCGAGGCGCAATAATCAGCAAAGGGGCAGTCTTCTTTCCAACGAAAGCACGAAGATGGGCCTCAAGAACGAAAGCCTCTTCATCGGGATGCGTGGACCCAGCGAACCAAGTATTACGATGCCCTATAGACTTCTTCAGCTCTGCAAGATCGTCTGGACTGAATGGAAGTGGGGCCGCGTCCTCCTTGGTCCCGCCTGTAACAGTTACGCGTTCATTTGCGACACCTATTTGGGTCATCACATCTGCAGTTGCCTGTTCCTGAACGGCGATTTTGTCAAAAAGATTCAGTAGATATGCAAACGTTTTTGGATGGCGACGCCAACTGTCGGCTGTTTTATTTGATACCCGCCCATTGATGAGCTGCATTGGTATCCCTGCCTCATCAGCTCCGGTCATCAAAGCAGGCCATAGTTCGCTTTCAGTCCAGACTGCGACATCGGGCTTCCAGTATCGGAGAAATTTCTGAACAACGCGATTGTTGTCTATTGGCGAATACTGGTGAATCGCTCGACTAGGTAACGACTGCGCCATTATTTTTGCAGAGGTCATCGTTGTACTGGTGACAAGAATAGACAGGTCTGCATTTGCCTCAAGTAGACCATTTACAACGGGATCAAGTGAAAGGGTTTCGCCCACAGAGGCAGCATGAAACCAAACAAGTTTTCCTTTCGGGCGAGGCACAGATGCATCACCCCAGCGTTCGGCGATCCTCTGTGGGTCCTCTTTCCCGGCGGAGAACCTGCGTTTGAGAACGTAACGATAAAGGCCCGCGTTCACTTTGCTAAAGCCTAAGTAAAGTTCTAAAAGCAAAGGCTTCACGATCTGGCCTCTTTCCCAAATATGTCCACTAGAATTTCAGGCGCTCAAAGAACGTGGTCGCGTTGAACTCTTCCTGCAGCTTGACCTGGTCATACTCGGAGGTCACCCAGTCTTTGAAAGAGATCGCTCCTGCCTCCTGCCTCTTTGCGAAACAGTATAGAAGATAATCGAGGATCCCAGTTTTCGTAAAATTCAGATGCACAAATCTAAGAGAAAGCTGCTTCCTAGCTTCTTCTATTGGTGTGCCAACGACATGAAGTAGATAAATCGCAGATATGAGGCCCGTACGATCTGCACCGGATTTACAATGCATCAGGAACGGTTTTTCGATGGTCTCCAAAATATCCAAGCATTCCAGTAGCCTATTTCGTTCAGGAGCTTTCCTTGCAGATAGAGGAATATCGATAAGCTGGAGTCCAAGTTGTTCGCAAACTTCTACCTCGAATTTGTAGTGGGAGTGTTTGGTCGCACCTCGCAAATTTAGGATCGTCCGCACTCCCTTGGCAGCATAGGCTTCAAAGCGCTCTCTCGTCGGGTGGTTTGACCGATATACTCCTACCGAGATTTCGGAAAAGTTGTGCCACCGGTATCGCAGAATACCGTGATCGATCCAGTCCATATAAAACTGTGACTTCCTTCGCTCCTCAGGATCCTGAATGTCGTGCGTATATTTTTCACGAGACTTCTTTTCCCAAGCTTGCAGACGTTCAATGAGACGACCCAAACCCATAAATGCTTTGTCCTCACTGCCCGTTTCGAAGCGCAATTTGATACTCAGATCCACTGCAGAACCTGTCCACAAATCCGTTGCGGTGTCTTGCATTAATTGGTTTTTTACGCAACACCCTACTAAGTTTAAACTATTTACGAAACGAGGTTCGACGTGCTCACGGGTTCAACAATTCTTTTGACTGGAGGCACTGGTTCGTTCGGATCCCGCTTCGTTCCGATGACCCTCGAGAAGTATAACCCCAGACGGATCATTATTTATTCTCGTGATGAGATGAAACAGTGGGAAATGGCGAAGACCTACGGTAGCGATCCGCGTGTGAGATTTTTCATCGGTGATGTACGTGACCGTGAACGTCTCTATCGGGCCCTTGATGGCGTTGATTATGTCGTGCACGCTGCCGCGACAAAAATCGTCCCGACAGCCGAATATAACCCATTTGAATGCGTCAAGACGAATGTAAACGGTGCCATGAATGTCATCGATGCTTGTATCGATAAGGGCGTTAAACGATGCGTAGCACTTTCAACGGACAAGGCCTCTAGCCCCATCAATCTTTATGGTGCGACCAAGCTTGCATCAGACAAACTGTTTGTTGCGGGAAATAGCTACTCTGGCGCTGACAAATGCCGCTTCTCAGTCGTCCGCTACGGGAACGTCATGGGTTCGAGAGGCTCTGTCATTCCTTTCTTCATGTCGTTGGATGATGACGCTGAGGTTCCAATCACGGACACGCGCATGACTCGCTTCATGATCAGTCTGGAGGAAGGTGTGGAGCTTGTCTGGCATGCCTTTGACGATTCCATGGGGGGAGAGATTTACGTTCGCAAGATCCCTTCAATGAACATTGTTGATATTGCAAACGCCGTTGTTCCTGGTCGTGCGCAAAAAACGATTGGTATCCGCCCTGGAGAAAAACTCCATGAGCAGATGATCGGCCCGGAAGATGCACCCCACACCTACGAATACGACAAGTATTTCAAAATAATTCCGGCAATTCATAACTGGTCCAGCGATCCAATTCGGATCAAAGACGGGAAGCCCGTACCAGAGCATTTCAACTATTCGTCTGACAACAACTCCGACTGGATGGGAACAGAAGAACTCCAACAGTGGATTGAAAGCAACCGCGCGAAAATTGGAAAGTTTTGACCATGATCCCCTACGGTCGTCAGGATATTTCTGACGAAGACATTCAAGCGATCACCGACGTTCTACATTCCGATTTCCTAACGCAGGGACCAAAAGTACCTGCCTTTGAAACGGCTATTAAAAACTACACTCGGGCGAAGTTTGCAGTTGCGGTTAATTCAGCTACTTCGGCGCTCCACATTGCCTGCATGGCTTTGGATTTAGGGCCTGGTGATATTCTGTGGACCGTTCCAAACACCTTCGTGGCTTCAGCAAACGTGGGGCTTTACTGCGGAGCGGATGTCGACTTTGTCGACATTACACCGGACACTTATCTGATGTGCCCTGACGCACTGGAAGCAAAGCTGCTGACTGCTGAAACTGAAGGGCGCCTTCCAAAGATCATAGTACCAGTTCACTTTGCAGGCCAGAGCTGTGACATGGTCAAAATTGGTCAATTGGCTCGGAGATTTGGGGTCCGCATCATCGAAGACGCATCACATGCTATCGGCGGAAGATATATGGATGCTCCAATCGGGAATTGCGCTCATTCCGACATAACTGTGT
>JBNKUW010000064.1:0-13593 GCA_050298835.1 Marivivens sp. | reverse complement strand
TGTATATCCATACCCGCACGTCGACGAACTCATTCCGCTAATGGCCGACGGCAAGGTCCTGCCCTATCTGGACATTCCGTTCCAACACGCACACCCCGACACGCTCAAACGTATGGCCCGTCCTGCGGCGGCAGCGAAAACGCTGGACGAAATCGCGGCCTGGCGGTCGGTTTGCCCCGACATTACGCTGCGGTCGACGTTCATCGTTGGCTACCCCGGCGAAACAGAGGCAGAGTTCCAGACCCTGCTCGACTGGATGGACGAGGCGCAGCTCGATCGGGTCGGATGTTTCCAATATGAAAACGTTGATGGTGCCCGTTCCAACGACCTGCCCGACCATGTGCCGGACGAGGTCAAACAGGACCGCTGGGATCGCTTTATGGAAAAGGCACAGGCCATTTCCGAAGCGAAACTCGCCGCCAAGGTTGGAAAAACACTAGAGGTCATCATCGACGACATCGACGAAGATGGTATCGCCACCTGCCGGACTTGGGCCGATGCGCCGGAAATCGACGGAAACCTGTTTATCGATGAAGGCACCGAAGGACTGTCCGTTGGTGAAATCGTCAATGTCGAAGTTGACGAAGCCGGAGAGTACGACCTGTGGGGGCAAATCGTCCGCTAGTCCCAGCTAGACAGCGAACAAATCACCCTCAAAACCAATATTTATAATACATATTTTGTGATATTCTGACCCCGATCGTGTTCTTCACGCTCATATCCAATTGGGGAAGGATAAGCATGTCAAACTCAAAACGATTTGTATTATGCGGTTCTCTGTATCTGGTTCTAGGCATCCTGTTGGGGATGTATATGTCAGCGAGCGGCAAACATGACCTTGCTCCTGTTCATGCCCATATCAACCTCTTGGGCTTTGCGCTGATGACAATCTTCGGGATTATCTACCGTCTGGTACCCGAAACGGGATCATCCGCCCTCGCCTCTACGCACTTCTGGCTGCACCTCGCGGGGACGTTAGTGCTCCTAGCACTGTTGTTTCTGCTTATGTCAGGCAGAATTACAGAGGCCGCGATGGTTCCGCTGGCACCGATATCAGAGCTGGCGATCCTCGTTGGTATCCTGTTGTTCGTTTTCAACGTCGGCAAAAACATGCGCTGACAACCAGTCACCGGCGTGCTCTCCCGTGCCTGTGACACCTCTTCCGAGCCACCAGTTGGTCAAAGACCAAAACCTCAACGGTGCATTCAGCCGCTACATCTCTTCCAAATACATGCGAACAGCGTCTTGGACGTGGCGGAAACGGTCTCCTCCGAGGTGTTTACCGCCAAACCAGCGAGTGACACAGATGAGGTGACCGCGCAGACCTTCGCGTTCGAGCATGCGGACGATCACCATTCCTGCGCCGCTTTCTCCGTCATCATTCTTGATCGGCCCATCGTCCAGAAGCACCGCCCAAGAGTTATGCGTCGCCTTGGCGAATTTCTTTTTCCGGCAAAGGTCGCGGATCAGCGCCTTGGCTTCGTCCGTTGAACCGCAGGGCGCACCGGAGACCGCATATTTCGATCCCCTATCCGAGATAATGTTGTCCATGATCTTCATGGTGCGGACCCTAACCGGATCAGAGCCGGTGGACAATTTCCCACATGAAGTACATCGCAATAAAGGTGAGCGCATAAACCTCCCACCGTTTTAGCCGGACCATCTTAACCGGTTGCGGGGGCGGGTTGTGGAATTCTACACGAGGTTTTGGTGGTTTGATCATGTTGACCTTTTTCGCCTCGAGCAGAACCTGCAAAAGCTGGTCTCCGGTCATATCCCGCCCGTATTGAGATGTGATCCGCACCGTCGGCCATAGCGGAAATTCACTGAGCTTTCCGTCCTTATCCTCAACCGTCATCGCCAGTACTGACGTATCAATGACGTCAAAACCGATGATCGTGACATCATCGGTCGGGCTGTCCTCGCGGCCAGCGTCATGGACCACCTTGGCTGGCAGCACGGTTTTTACGGTATAGCTCATTTCGCGCACCCGCTGCAGCAAACGTGCCAACCGGCCTGCGCAACCTTTGGTTGCACACGCGAAATGAGAGGGAGGCCACTTTCGACCCACTGCGATCCAGTCATTTGAACCACTTATGTCTGTGCGGAGGTCCCCCCGGCCTCCTTTTGTTATGAATTAATCCACAATCGCCGCCTGAAAGCGGCACAAGTGGGCGCACCCCTCCCAGATGCCGCAAGAGCTGTCGTCGCTCAGCCATCCGCGGGAAGTATAACGGCGTGCACAGACCCGACATTTAGAGAGAAGCGCCTCCCGGTCTTCACCAGTCAGGGTGCTGCTCTTCAGAATCTCCGTGATATCCGCTGTGCAAAGCGGAAGCAGGAGCTGCTCTTCGAAATCGCTTTGTTTCAGCATACGCATATCACACCCTTTTGGCTTGTTTGTTGCTTCTTTCAGGTAAGGTAACGGTGCCAGAAGGGGCCGTTTTACACTTTGGTCAAAAAATTTTGTTCCGAATGTTCCAAAATTCGACGGAAGAGTGAGGTTCCAACGTATCAGATTGCAGTAAAGGCAATTTCGAACGGATAGGACCATGTCCAAACTACGCAGCTTTGCCACTCCACTAACAATCGGCACCTTTGTAATCATGGGGATCACAGGTGTTTTGATGTTTTTCCACCTCAATACCGGCGGTAACAAAGTGGTTCATGAATTCGTTGGGCTACTGATGGTGGTTGCGGTGTTGCTCCACCTTGTTCCGAACTGGCGGGCGTTCACTTGCTACTTCAAACGTCCGGTCGCACTGGCTGTGATGGGAATTTCTGTGGTGCTTTTGGGGCTATCTTTTTCCACATTGAGCACGTCCGACAGGAACGGACCAGGTGGACGGCCCGATATGGTTGCTATCCAGATTGTAACAAACGCCCCGTTGAGTGTGATAGCCCCACTAATCGAAAGCGACACTGACACATTGATCTCACGGTTGGCAGCGCAAGGCGTCACAGCGACAGCCGATCAAACGCTCCATGACCTTGCGGACGGAGACATCAGGCAGGCTATCACTCTATTGGGGATAATTGGGAACTAAGCGGGTTCGCCCAAAAGCTCTGCAAACGATGCCAAGTTTTGGCAATACGCGGGCGGAATGTCCCCTTCTTTTGCGTTGCTCAGCCATTCACGGCAATGATCCGGTGATGGGCAAGCACGGCAGCGGGTTACGTGGTCAGCGTATTCGGCTTGGGAAATCCGGCCAGTTTCTAGAAATTGACCCAGATCGACCTTCAAATGCTTGGCCATGCCGAGTGTGAGCCAGAAGTGATCACGTATATCGCCCAGTGGCTTCATTTCCCCTATCCTTCTTGCAGACTATCCGCGCGAATGGATGCAGGGAGTCGCTCATTCGCGCCTTGCGCTGGATCAAACCGGCCCAAATCCGTTGACTCACGTCAAGGCGAATTGGCACATTTCCTGCTAGCGTCCGGGGCAGCTTACAATTGCACAGGATGACCGGATGAAAGACGAACAGATCGCGCAGACCACCAAAAACGCTAAATCGGCCGAACCGGCACCCAAAGAGGCTGCCGAGCCTTCGGAGGTGATTGATGTCAAAAAAACCGCCGAAACCGTCGAAGAGGTGATCGAAGCGGTCAAAGCTGATCCGGATGCTCCGTTGCCGCAGCCACCGCGCCGTCGCATAAAGCGGATGGCACGCCGACCCTATGAGGCTGAAAAGGCACGTCTTCAGGCGGAGCTCTTAAAGGTTCAGCATTGGGCACAGGAGACTGGCCAAAAATTCGTCCTATTGTTCGAAGGTCGTGATGCCGCCGGTAAAGGCGGTACCATCAAACGTTTTATGGAGCACCTGAATCCTCGACATGCTCGTGTCGTTGCGTTGAACAAACCGACCGAAATCGAAAAAGGGCAATGGTTTTTCCAACGCTACATTGAGCATTTGCCTACCGACGGTGAAATCGTGTTCTTCGACCGGAGTTGGTATAACCGTGCCGGTGTGGAGCGTGTGATGGGTTTTTGCGAACCCAACGAATATCTGGAGTTCATGCGTCAAACACCCGAACTGGAACGGATGCTGACCCGTTCCGGGATCAAAATGTACAAATACTGGTTCTCGGTGACGCGCGAAGAACAGCTACGCCGGTTCAAATCACGCGAAACCGACCCGCTGAAACAATGGAAGCTGTCGCCCATCGACAAAGCCTCGCTCAGTAAATGGGACGACTACACCGAAGCGAAAGAAGCGATGTTCTTTTATACGAACACCGCCGACGCTCCTTGGACCGTAATCAAATCCAATGACAAGAAGCGCGCCCGCATCAATTGCATGCGTCACTTCCTGTCCACTTTGGACTATCCCGACAAGGATCCGTCAATCGCATTGGCGCCGGAACCGGAAATCGTTAGCTCAGCCGCACACGCCATCCACGATGACAACCACATTTTGGGCAAAGCGTTGCATCCCGAAAACCGAAAGGCAAAAGGGGCCCGGACTAAGAACCCGAAGCCAGCCGCCAAATAATGACAACCCAAGCAACACCGACGCCGACAGCAGAAACCGCAACCGCGGCGCTGCCGGCGTCCTTCGCTTGACCAGCGCGGTCACGTTTTTCCGTGGAGATATCATCAACTACGCGTTCGATAGCGGTATTCACGCATTCCATAGCTAAAACAAATATTCCGCCCATCAGGATCACGGCACGTTCACCGCCGGTCAGAGGCAGCAGAAGAGCCAATAGGCCTGAAACGGAATTGGCCCATATCCACTGCATCAGGGATGCTTCGGTCCGCCAGACATGGGTCCACCCCTGCCATGACCAGATCGCGCGCTGCTTAATACGTTCTAGTTCCTTCCACATGCGCCTACTCCCCAGCTTCTGCGCCAGCACGCTAAGCGAGGCATTGTCTGGAATCGAGTGAAAATCCATTGTAAGAATACATTCTCATCACATCACATTGAACCAAGAGCGTGGCGTACTGCGGCCACCCGATCTGCATTGGCAGGATGGGTGCCAAGGAACCGGTCTCCGGGATCGGGTATACGGGCAAAGAATTCAGCCCCGTGTAGCGCGTCATACCCCGCGATCGTGACAATACGTGCAGCCATTGAATCCGCTTCAAGCTCGTAATCTTTGGAATACGCCCTTGAGGCAACGGTTGCCCCGATTTTCTGGGCTGTTTGGACGTCCGATGGAATACCACCGCCAAATGCGCCGGCAAGCTCCCCAAAGATCATGGCGCCCAAGGCCGCGTTCCGCTGTGTTCGTTCCAAATGACCTGCGATGTGGTGGGAAGCTTCGTGGGCGAGGACAAAGGCAAACTCGTCATCGTTTTGCATGTCCCCTAACAATGCGACCGTAAACGCAATCACCGGACGCCCACGAACATCAATCGTTTGGTAGGCATTTGCCTGTGCTCCGGGTGTATCATCCACTGTGATCAGGAAATCGCAATTGCGCGAACTATCCACTCGCTGGCACAGCGTTTCGACCACAGGTTCTACGTCGCTCACTACACTTCTGAAATGTACCCGAGTGGGTATCGCAATCTGCGGCCTCACGTCTGCTTTGCTTGGAAGCGACGAGCCGTCCGGCAAAGTCATACACCCGGACAGAACAAAACATCCGGCGATGAGTGTAACCAGCGTACGCATATGGTCTCCGTTGAACAGTCAGCGTCTAAATAGCATCAAACGACGTCCCGCACAGTCCCAATCCAACGCCGTTCACACAGACGCGATATGCTCTTTCCAAGGTGCCCGCGCATGGCTAGGATGGACCTATGTTTACAATCGAACACGAATTCGACGCCACGGTCGTCACGCTCGTCGATGAAGAAGGCCCACACCTTCAGGAAGATATTACCGTGTCTGCATTCGAAGACTGCGTTACGGTCGAACAACTGGACCCGCGTACCGATACTGTGATGAAAATCACCCTGTCCTTTTCGCAACTTCAAGACCTTGAAGCTGCGCTGGACCTTCCCGAGGGAGTATACCGGCTTCGCAAGGGGAGTTAGGTGATCCGAAAGACCTTGTCCCGACTGGTCGCACCGCGCACTAGTTCCAACCGTGTTTTCGGCACCTTCAGCGCCTTGGACAGCAGTTTGACCACCGCCTTATTCGCTTTGCCATCCTCGGGAACCGTTGTCACATAAACACGGACGCTTTCCTCTTCGACGACGATGCGGTCGCGGCTCGCTTTCGGAGTTACGCGGACGGAGATTTCAGCGCCCACTTGGGCCAGATGGGTCAGATCGGTCATATTGATGGTTTATATCGACAATTCTCTGCTGACCACCGATTGAAATTACATCACCAAAGGGCAATATCTTTGTCAGGACAGGAGAGTACAATGACCGACACTATCGAGCCGCTTGCCCGCAACGATGCAGCACTGGATTTCCTGCTGACCCGCCGGTCACGCCCCGCCAAAACGATCAAGGCCCCCGGCCCCGACCGTGTTGCACTGGAAACGATCCTGACCGCTGCAGCACGCACCCCTGACCATGGTGCGCTGGTTCCTTGGCGTTTCATTGTGATGGGCCGCGAAGCCCTTGCTGAATATGCCTCTCATCTGCAAGCAGCCGGAGAGCGTCTGGGTCAGGAGCAAGTCAATATTGACAAACCGATGGGTGTTTATGGAACATCGTCCCCCTGCGCGGTTTTCGTCGTATTCAAACCGGTCGAAGCCGCGAAAGTCCCGGAAATTGAACAACTCTATTCCGCTGGAGCGGTGTGCCTGAGCCTCGTGAACGCTGCATTGGCGTCCGGTTGGGCTGCAACTTGGGTATCCGGCTGGCACAGCCATGATCCGCAGTTCACACAGGAACGTCTGGGGCTGGCAGACGGTGAAAAGGTCGCTGGCATCATCCACATCGGCACCGAAGACACTGTTCCTCCTGAACGTCCGCGTCCTGATCTGAACGATATCGTTACCTGGAAATAACCAAGCCACATGATCGTCACCGACTTTATCAAAGCCCTCGGGCAACTCGGGGATAGCCGGTTCCAGCGGGTTGTCCTGCTGGGACTGGGGCTGACCATTGCACTGCTTTTTGCGATTTACGCCGGTTTCCTGATGCTGATTGACTGGGCCGATCCGTCGAGCCTCGAGCTTCCGATTGTCGGGCAAATCACTTGGCTGGGCGATCTTCTGTCGTGGGGATCACTTTTGCTGATGATAGTGATGTCCATGTTCCTCATGGTACCGGTCGCTTCGGCAATTACGTCGTTTTTCTTGGATGACGTCGCCCAAGCGGTTGAGGACAAACACTACGCACATTTGCCCACTGTCCCACATGTGTCCTTTTGGGACGGTGTGAAGGATACGGTGAATTTCATGGGTGTTTTGATTGTGGGAAACATTCTCGCGCTCGTTCTGGCAGCGCTATTACCGTTTTTCGCTGTCCCAATTTTCTATGCGCTGAATGGTTTCCTACTCGGTCGCGAATATTTCACGCTGGCTGCGATGCGGCGCGAGGGGCGCGAACGTGCACGCGCCTTGCAGAAAGAAAACATGATTGAAATCTGGGTCGCCGGCTGTCTGATGGCGCTTCCGCTGAGCTTGCCACTGGTTAATTTGATCATTCCGGTTTTAGGTGCGGCAAGTTTTACGCACATGTATCACCGGCTGGCCAGACGCTAGTTACTGCGTCTGCTCGCTGACCTCGGGCGTGCTCATCCGCTTGAAATAATCCAGATCACGGATCGTAATCACACCCGACAAGATCACCCCCGCAATTATCCCCCAAAGAGGCACAGCAACCGCCGTTGTCAGCAATGCCTTGCGCTTGAAACTAAAGTTCGCCGGAGAAGACGCATGTGTTCCTGGAACAACGTCCCCTGCTTCGCCTTGGGTTTCAAGCCGCAGCGGCAGCACGATAAAGAACACCATGAACCAGATCACAGCAAGTAGAACGAGTGCGGATGTCGGACCCATGGGATTCTCCTGTTGATGAATGGGGCGGATACCCCAATTGCCGTCCTTCTACACCTGCTGCCCTTGTGGGCAAGGCGTTAGACTTGTTCCAGTTCGACAAGCGTCCCTTGGAAATCTTTGGGGTGCAAGAACAGGACAGGTTTCCCATGAGCACCAATCTTCGGCTCTCCGGTGCCAAGAACGCGAGCGCCTTTTTCCTTGAGCTTGTCACGAGCGGCAAGGATGTCATCAACTTCGTAGCAAACGTGATGAATCCCACCCGAGGGGTTTTTATCAAGAAAACCCTGAATCGGAGAGTTTTCACCAAGCGGGTAGAGAAGCTCGATCTTTGTGTTCGGCAGTTCGATGAACACAACAGTCACGCCGTGGTCCGGTTCATCCTGTGGCGGGTTCACTTTGGCACCAAGCGTGTCGCGGTATTGCGCTGCTGCGGCCTCGAGGTCTGGTACGGCAATAGCAACGTGGTTCAAACGTCCGATCATTATGGTCACTCCCTGTTCACGTGACTGTCTTATCGCGGAAACCTGCCCCTCTGGCAAAGCTGTCGTTTCGTCGCGGTTAACCTCCTGTCAACCGAAACCGGGTTTGATGAGTCGCGTCCCTAGCTGCACCGGGAGAAATCCGATGGACCCGCATGACGAATTCCAGATGACCTGCCCGCCCACGGCTGCGCACCCCCTGCTCGGCCTAACAATCCTGTTGGTTGAAGACAGCCGTTTCGCCTGTGAAGCTTTCCGTCTGATGGCGCAACATTCAGGCGCTCGCCTCAGGCGGGCAGATACCTTGCAACACGCCCGACAACACCTGCGGACCTATCGTCCATCGGTTATAATCATCGACCTCGGCCTGCCTGACGGCTATGGAGAGGGGCTGATCGCGGACCTTGCCCGAAGCAAACCACGAATTCAAACCATTCTGGCGACCAGCGGTGACCCTGATGGAGAAATGCGGTCGGTAGTGGCTGGCGCGGACGGTTTTCTGCAAAAGCCGCTCTCCAATATCGCTTATTTTCAAGACGCTATCTTGTCTCGTCTCCCGAAAGACAAAGTGCCGACCGGTCCGCGTTCTGTGAAACTATCCCGTGTTACACCGGACCCGCTGGCGTATTTGGACGACCTGACCCACATCGGCGCGGTGCTGTCCAAAACACCGGATAAATCAACGTTGAACTATGTGATCCAGTTTCTAACCGGCGTTACGCAAAGTGCTGGTGACAACGATCTGTTCGCCGCAACGGTCAATCTGTCCAAAGCCCAACAATGTGGAAAGCAGTACCGCCCATATATTGACCGGATTACAGACCTGATCGCTGCGCGTACGACTCCTGGTTTCGGGTCCACCATCGGCCGGTCGGTGGAAGCTGTGGTTTCATCTCCACTAAGCCAAATGCCCTAAAAAGGTCATAAAACACGCCATTCCGCGTCCAAATCCAATGGCAAGAAGTTTGCAGAGGATGTTCTGCCAACTGAAAAACCTAGGGGATGCGACGCAATGGCAAAAATCATGGAGCGTTTTTGGACTGCCGATAAGGGCAGCAATTTCATTGACTGGATGATACTGACCGCAGGTCTGGTTATGCTATCCGTTGCGCTGGTTGCAGCCTTCGGCGCGGGTCAGGACACGATTGCCACCGACCAGCTGCTGGCCGCTTCGGGCATTGTGGGCGTCTGATCACCCTACCCGAAATACCCGGGGTCCGAGCCGAGCTCCACGTCTGGAAAGACCACCTCACGGACGACATCTGCTGCCACACCTGTCGTTCCTCTGAGCAACCAACCTAGATGTGCCCGAATGTCACGCGTTGGAAGTAGATCGCGCCGGTCATAGAGGTCAACCTCTGCCAAACCGGGCCAATCTCCTACGACCCGCCTGCCGCGCAGTCCGCCACCCGCGGTTATCATCACGCCCCCTGTTCCATGATCGGTTCCCTGCGAACCGTTTTCTGCGACCGAGCGGCCGAACTCCGTAACAGCGACCACCGTGGTCTTGGACCAAATCGGACCGAGTTTGTGGCGTAGGGTTACAATCACATCCGCAAGTGATCTGAAAGATCGCCGAAGTGCGGTACTCTGGTTCCGATGTGTATCCCATCCGGAAAGCGAAAAGCTGGCAATCCGGCTATCACCAACCAGACGGTCTGCAGCAAATTCCGCCAGTTTGACATGCCCTCCGGTGCCAACCGCCTCCATCATCGGATCATCTGACAGCGCCATGTCTTGCGGGCTGCTGTCGGCAATACTCTGCGCGATCTCGATCGCTTCAAAGCTTGCCTGCTCAAACAAGAAATCGCCGTCATAGACTTCTGCCAAAAGACGCTGGGTGTGCGGGCTTAGGTCAAGGCTCACGTCAGGTGACCAGCTATTGACCCTCGCCTGTCCCGACAGAATCAACATTTGTTCCTGACCAATCGCGTAGGCGATATCTGCTTCGGTCCCCGGCATTGCGCCAACCAGCCGGTTAAGCCATCCTCCGGAGACATCGTTGATGGACGCACCCCCTGCTTGTAGTATGTCCTGCCCGTCAAAATGGCTGCGCTTGTCACGATACGGGGTCGAGACGGCCATCGTGAACCCCAACTCCCCGACTTCCCAAAGAGGGGTGAGAGCAGATGCGTCGGGGTGCAGACCGTAGAACCCGTCCAAGTCATAAAGATCAGGGGACGCAAGGGATGGGCGATAAGCAGCATAGTTTGGGTCTGCATAGGGCTGAACCAGATGCAGCCCGTCCAGCCCCCCGCGCAAAACAATCACCACAAGTCGCTGATCCCAAGGAGCTGCGGCAAAAGCAACAGGTGTCATCAGCGGTGAAGCCGCCGCTGAGCATCCAAGCATCAGCCCGTTTTTCAGGAAACGCCTTCTTGTTGTCATGGCTATCTCCTTTGAAACTCTGGCGACGCAAGTATGATCCCGATTTTGTCCGCAATAGGCGCCTCCGAACGGGTAATCGAAACAACGCTTTCCGGAGGGGTCTGACCCAACGCGACACGGACAAAATCTGATGGCTCCGGCAATTTGGGAACGACCTGCTGTGGCACAACCATCGCCCAATTGATCCGCCCCGCCATGCCCTGCGGTGTGATCCAGGCTTCGGCCTCTTCGGGCCAACCGTCGGGGCCGACTGGGTGTTCCCAGTTCTGCCCCATGACTTTCATCGGCTGATAGGCAAATCTCCGGAATGCTGACACAGGGGCTGACAGGAGAGCGTCCTCACCAACGCCCAGAGCCCGAAGTGCCGAGGTTACAAAACCGAACGGCTGCTTGACCTTTTGTAGCTGCATTGACCACGCCGCAGGGTGATCCAGCATAGCGGCATAGACCTCTGCCAGATTGCCGTCTGTGGCCGCAAACCGTTCAGCCATAAAGGCGACCAGATCCTCATCGGGTGTATCGGCCACAAAATGCACGGCGAGTTTCTGTGCAATGTGACGCGCAGTATCAGGATGAACGGCAATATCAGTCACCACCTCACGGAGTACGCTGAGGTCAGCATATGATGCGTAGGTACGCCCTAGAACAGTTTCCGAACCGGGTTCGGCCCTGTTCGGGGCATAGTACATCCCGCGTGCCGGAGCATACGTCAGACCAGTAAGCAGCTCTGCAAGCTGCCGCACATCCGTTTGCGTATAGTTCCCATCCACACCCAGCGTGTGGAGTTCCAACAATTCTCGCGCAAGATTTTCGTTTAATCCCATCCCTTTTCGGCGTCCAAAGCGGCTGTTCGGACCGACCGAGGTAATCTGGTCAAGGTAACTCATCATCATCGGGTGCGTGACCGCAGCCCAAAGCAAATCCGCAAAGCTCCCCGCCAAATAGGGACGAATTGCGTCTTCGGTGAAGGCCGCAATCATATGAGTTGTCCGACTGTTGCGGACACGAATGGTGAAATGATCTGCCCAAAAAAGTGAAAGCCTTTCTCTCAGTCCATCCTCAGCCAGAACATTCCGAATGATCGTGTGCCGGAAATTTTCCCACCGTCTTTCCTGTTGGGCTGCAAGCACTTGGTCGCGCTCCGCCTCGGCTAGGGCGAGCGCTTCATTGTCTCCTTCCCGCCGAGCGAGGTTCCCGCGGCGGATGACGGCCTGTTGATAGAGCAGCGTCGGCCTCGTATGCGCCATATTCGGAATGGGCCATCGGGCAGCGGCATTGTCAAACCGCATCAGACGGTCCATCATCGCCGCCGGGTCAGAAACAGGTGTGTGCTCGGGTGACAGACCAAGACCAAATCGGATTTCCGCGATTTCATCGAATGTGAACATTTGCGCCCCTTTGGAAGCATGTTCCCATCACCACCGAATTTTTCAAGCTTTTCTGTGGCGACACCACCTTCCTGGACTATCTTTTGCAGGGGTCGGGGCAAAAGAGAGAGCACAATGGCGTCAAAGATACTCACTTGGATTCTGTTCTATTCATGCACAGCAGTCGCAGCAGGAGGTAGTTTCTGGTTCGTGGGCACCCTGAACCCCAACAATCTGATCCAGCCCGCGATCGCACCTCCTGCATGGCTTTTTGCACCGGTTTGGACCACGCTCTACCTGATGATCGCAACTAGCGGCTTTTTTCTAGCAGTCGCCGAAGATCACCAGTTGAAACCCGTAGCGCTGGGTTTGTGGGGCCTGCAGATGTGCCTGAACACACTCTGGACGCCAGTGTTTTTCGGGGCCTTCGACCTCTGGGGTGCGTTCTACATCATCTGCGCGCTCTGGCTGAGCATCACCGCCTATGTGGCCGTGAGTTTTGTTGTGGAGCGAAAGGCCGGTTATCTATTCCTGCCCTACTGGGCATGGGTCAGTTTCGCGTCAGTTCTGAACTACGGGTATATTGTGGTGAATGTACAAGCATAACCTACCACAAAAAAAGCCGGACAGGTTCCTGTCCGGCTTTCGTGTTTCAAAACCCCTGAGGATCAACTGTCCTGAGGGATGACCCGTAGGTGCAACTCGCGGAGCTGTTCGTTCATCGGGTCACTCGGCGCGTTCATCATCAGGTCTTCGGCGCGCTGGTTCATCGGGAACATCATGACTTCGCGGATGTTCGCCTGATCGGCCAGCAGCATGACGATGCGGTCGATACCGGCAGCGCAGCCACCGTGCGGCGGGGCGCCAAAGTGGAAGGCGTTGTAGAGAGCGCCAAAGCGGCCTTTGACCTCTTCTTCGCCGTAACCGGCCAGTTCGAACGCTTTGACCATGATTTCCGGTTTGTGGTTCCGGATCGCGCCGGAAACCAGTTCGTAACCGTTACAGGCAAGGTCATACTGGAAGCCCAGAACGTCGAGCGGATCGCCATTCAGTGCATCCATACCACCCTGCGGCATGGAGAACGGGTTGTGTTCAAAGTCGATCTCACCGGTTTCGTCGTCTTTTTCGTAGATCGGGAAATCCACGATCCAAGCGAATGCGAAACGGTCCTTATCCGTGAGGCCGAGCTCTTCGCCGATAACGTTCCGCGCACGGCCAGCGACCGGTTCGAACGCTTTGGGTTTGCCACCGAGGAAGAAGGCAGCGTCGCCTTTGCCAAGGCCGAGTTGCTGGCGGATGGCTTCGGTCCGTTCGGGGCCGATGTTTTTCGCCAGCGGGCCAGCCGCTTCCATGCCATTTTCGCCGTCGCGCCAGAAGATGTAGCCCATGCCGGGCAGGCCTTCTTGCTGCGCGAATTTGTTCATGCGGTCGCAGAATTTGCGGCTACC
>JBNKUW010000063.1:0-13658 GCA_050298835.1 Marivivens sp. | reverse complement strand
GTTGCAGCGGACCCGAAACATGCACTGGCCTGGTACGAACTGGGCCGCTGCAAAATGAGTCGTAATCTGTCGGAAGCAGAATTCGCCTTCAGAACGGCGGCACGCCTCCTCCCCGGTGATCCGGATTGCTGGCGTAACCTTGCACGCGTGCGGTTTAGGCTGGAAGACTGGCAAGGATGCGCAGCAGCGCTACAGGAACTCCCCGAAGACGATGAAACATTGTCCATGGCTTATCGTGTGACCTGTGAGTTGCACAATGCAAGTACAGAGCGGTTCGAAACCCGCCCTCAGTCAGCAGCTAGAAAGATGTAATAGAGCTTTTGGTGGTACCCGCGGCCGGACTCGAACCGGCACGGCACTAAGGCCAAGAGATTTTAAGTCTCCGATGTCTACCATTCCACCACGCGGGCACGGGAGTGTTGCTATCAATAGTGCGCGCAAAGGCCAAGACCCGATCAACACTCAGATCGGGTTTCGCATCAGGTTCCTGTCTCAACCGGTCCGACGCCTTCTTCTTTCACGGCCTGCATGGCAACGTATGTCGACGTATTCGCAAGATACGGCAGGGTCGAAATCTTGTCAGCGAGGACGAGCCGGTAAGCTGACATAGACGCGGTGCGTACCTTTAGCAGATAGTCGAATTGCCCGGCGATCAGGTGGCATTGTTCGATCTCTGGCACTCGTAAAACAGCCGCATTGAACTCAGCAAGAGCGCTTTCACGGGTATCCGTCAATTTCACCTCAACAAAGGCGACGTGATCCCGCCCCAACCGGATCGGGTCAAACAATGCGCGATAGCCGCGGATCAACCCATTTTCCTCAAGCCGTTTGAGTCGCGCCTGCGTCGGCGATTTCGACAAACCGATACGGCGGGACAGTTCAGTTACGCTGATACGTCCCTCTACCGCTACAATATCCAGAATCCTGCGATCGAACTGATCCAAGTCAGAAGTCAAATTTCCCAATTTCACCCCGGTATTTAAGTTATTTCGCCTATCATCAGGCCAATTATTAGCCAGACTGACCTTCATATTACATGTACAAAAGGAAAAACTCAAATCGGATTTTCGAACATGAATGACCTGCGCACCGACCTCGATGTCGCCACATATTCCGACCCGACACCCGTGTTGGCTGATCTTGTCCGCCTTGCGGCACTTGATGAAACCTCACGGAACCGGATCGCCAAACAGGCGGCCGATCTGGTCAGTCGCATCCGAGAGCTTTCGTCACCGGGACTGATGGAAGTGTTCCTTGCCGAGTACGGACTGTCAACAGATGAAGGTATCGCCCTGATGTGTTTGGCCGAAGCGCTTCTTCGGGTGCCCGATGCGGACACCATTGATGCGCTTATCGAAGACAAGATCGCACCGTCCGATTGGGGCAAGCACCTCGGCCACTCGTCGTCGTCTCTGGTTAACGCATCCACTTGGGCGTTGATGCTCACCGGACGGGTCCTGGACGATCCGAAACCAGGTATGGCCGGTGTCCTTCGCGGCGCTGTGAAACGTCTGGGGGAACCGGTGATCCGAACTGCTGTTGGTCGCGCAATGAAGGAAATGGGGCGCCAGTTTGTATTGGGCGAGTCGATTGACAGTGCGATGAAACGTGCCGCCAAGATGCAGGAAAAGGGGTTCACCTACTCCTACGATATGCTCGGCGAAGCCGCGCGAACAGCCGCGGATGCTGACGCATATGATGTGGCCTTCCACACAGCAATCACGGCAATAGGTCGTCACGCAACCCGTGCTTCGGTCAAAGAGAACCCCGGCATATCGATCAAGCTCTCCGCGCTTCATCCTCGCTATGAAGAAGCGCAGAAAGCCCGCGTCATGGACGAACTCGTCCCGCGCGTCCTGAAACTGGCACAAGCGGCCAAAGCACAGGGGATGGGCCTCAACATCGATGCGGAAGAAGCGGACCGACTGGCCATTTCACTTGATGTGATCGAAGCGGTTTTGGCTGATGACAGCCTAAAGGGGTGGGACGGTTTCGGTGTCGTCGTTCAGGCCTACGGGCAACGGGCGGGCTTTGTCCTCGAATGGCTGTACCAACTGGCAGAGCGTCTTGACCGCAAAATCATGGTCCGTCTGGTGAAGGGGGCTTATTGGGACGCTGAAATCAAACGTGCTCAGGTCGAAGGTTTGGATGGCTTTCCGGTGTTCACCGAAAAGGCCGCAACAGATGTGAGCTACATCGGGAACGCGCGTCGGCTGCTTGGCATGACCGACCGGATTTACCCGCAGTTTGCCACGCACAACGCCCACACCGTCGCCGCAGTCCTCCATATGGCCGAAGAAATGGGCCGCTGGCAGAGCGATTATGAATTCCAGCGGCTTCACGGGATGGGCGAAGCACTCCACACGATCGTGATGGAACAAGAAGCCACCCGTTGCCGCATCTACGCCCCCGTTGGCGCACACCGTGACTTGCTGGCCTATCTGGTGCGTCGCTTGCTGGAAAATGGCGCGAACTCGTCCTTTGTGAACCGGATCGTGGATAAAAACGTCCCGCCCGAGGAGGTCGCCCCCTGCCCGTTCGCGGCTATGGGTCATCCGCCAGCCATCCGTCATGCGGCCGATCTGTTTGCACCACATCGTGCAAACTCCATCGGCTTTGATCCGACCCACCGTCCGACGATGGAACGGATCGAAGCGGCTCGGGCGCCCTTTGCCGCCCCCCATGTCTGGACAGGTGGTCCGCGCGGAGTTGCGTCGGATATCGCCGGAGCCGCAGCAGAAGTCCGCAATCCAGCCGATCTAACCGATCTTGTCGGAACCGTCGCACCTGCGACACCCGAAGGGGTCGCCGTCGCGCTGGATAAAGCCTCCCCCTGGACAACACCCGTTGCCCAACGTGCAGCAGTCCTGCGGGCCGTCGCCAAAGCCTACGAGGCAAATGCGGGAGAACTTTTTGCGATACTGGCGCGCGAGGCAGGCAAAGGTCTCCCCGATGCGATCGGCGAACTGCGCGAAGCGGTCGATTTCCTCTACTTCTATGCAGCAGAGGCCGAAGCCGCTGGTGATGATATCGCACCACGAGGTGTTTGCCTGTATCAGTCCGTGGAATTTCCCTCTGGCGATTTTCACCGGACAGATTGCGGCAGCATTGGCCGCAGGTAACGCAGTCGTTGCCAAACCCGCGCCGCAAACCGCGTTGATCGCCTCGCTCGCCGTGGATCTGATGTACAAGGCCGGTGTTCCTGCTGACGTCCTGCAATTGATTCCGGGTGGGGCAGACGTGGGCGCAGCGCTCACCTCAAGCAGCAAAATCAACGGTGTGGCCTTCACCGGATCAACGGCGACCGCCCAGAAAATCCGGCAGGCCATGGCGGCCAACGCAGCACCCGGCACGCCGCTCATCGCGGAAACGGGCGGGATCAACGCGATGATCGTCGACTCCACAGCCCTGCCTGAACATGCGGTGCGCGACATTCTGATGTCGGCCTATCGCTCTGCTGGTCAACGGTGTTCGGCACTGCGGGTGCTCTATGTGCAAGAGGACATCGCCGACCACCTGATCGACATGCTCAAAGGGGCGATGGACGAACTAACGCTTGCCAATCCGTGGGCATTTTCTACCGATGTCGGTCCGTTGATTGACGAAACCGCTCATGCCACGATCAGTTCCTATGTCACGAAGGCCCGTGAAAACGGCAAAGTGATCCATGAACTAACGGCTCCGAACGGCGGGCATTTCCTTGCGCCGGTTGCGATCCGTGTGTCCGGCATCAAAGAGGTCACAAAAGAGGTCTTTGGCCCCGTCCTCCATATCGCGACGTTCAAATCTGAAGAGCTGGATCAGGTCATTAATGACATCAATGCAACGGGTTACGGGCTGACCTTTGGCCTACACACGCGCATTGACGACCGTGTGCAAAACCTCGTCGAAAGTATCCATGCAGGCAATACCTATGTGAACCGCAACCAGATCGGTGCCGTTGTCGGCAGCCAACCCTTTGGTGGAGAGGGGCTCTCTGGCACGGGTCCCAAAGCAGGCGGACCGTTCTACCTCCCCCGTTTTGGCAGGACACCGCAACCGCGTACCGCTCCCGAGATGGAACAGACCATGCCCGGACCGACGGGTGAGTCTAACCGCTTGCGGCTGGTTCCACGCGGTCCGATCCTTTGCCTTGGCCCCACCGAAGCGCAACGAGAAGAACAGGCAGACATGGTCAAGCGCCTTGGTGGCATTCCAGTCGTCGCAGAAACCACCATGTCTCCAGAAAAACTGGCGAGCTACACACCGATGGTGGCAGCTATCTGGTGGGGTGAAGAACCCGAGGCACGGGCCTACGAAAAGGCGCTCGCCCAGCGCAGCCATGCCCTGACGCCTTTGATCACCGGCTATCCCGATGTGGCGCATGTGATGCATGAACGCCATGTGTGCATCGACACAACCGCCTCGGGCGGCAACGCTGCGCTTCTTGCCGAAGTTGCCGCAAGCGAAGGCGACTAAGAAAACGGGTGCGTCCGGAGATCAAACCGCTAACATGGCGGCAAATGATTTCCGGACGCACCCATGTTTCCTATACGTGACCACAATCCCTCTGAACGTACCCCGTTCGTCACCTACACGCTGATTGCACTGAACATCGCAGTGTTTGTTCTGATGAGCACGGTGTTCACAGGTGAAAAGGCGACATTCAAAATCTATGATGATTTTGCGCTGATCCCCTACGAACTGATGAACGGTCAGGGCATCCTGACGCTTTTGACCTCGATGTTCCTGCACGGTGGGTTCATGCACATCGCGGGTAACATGCTGTATTTATGGATCTTCGGCGATAACCTCGAAGATGCCTTCGGGCATGTAGGGTTTCTGTTGTTTTATCTGGCTAGCGGTGTTGCCGCAGGTCTCGCGCAGGTCGCTTCGGGACCTGACTCTTTCGTGCCCATGGTCGGCGCGTCCGGAGCCATTGCGGGTGTGATGGGCGGCTATATCCTGCTCTATCCCAAAGCCCGCGTGGACATCTTCATTTTTCTGATTGTGTTTGTCCGGATCATCCCCCTGCCCGCGTGGATTATGCTCGGACTTTGGATGGGTATGCAGATTATCGGTGGGATCGGTGCCAACGCGGATACCGGTGGCGTCGCATACTGGGCCCATGTCGGTGGCTTTGTGATGGGTTTGATCCTGACCGTACCGTTGTTTTTCAAACGTGGTGGCACTGCGTTCTGGAACAGAACACACGGACAACCGCCCCATCCGGCGGCACAATACGAGATTACGCGGACCCGTATTCCCCGGGTTGCGCGGCGCCGTTAAGAAGCCGCGCCGCGAATAACCTTGGCAAATTTTGAAAAGATCGCTTCGTTGGCGACGATGATCGATCCGTCCTGAAGGATATCGCCTTCTTCTTTCACCGCTTCGACCAGCGCACCGGCCTCTTTTGCGATAATCAGTCCGGCTGCGATATCCCACGCATGCAGGCGGCGTTCCCAATACCCGTCGTAGCGACCAGCGGCCACATAAGCGAGGTCGAGAGAGGCAGCCCCAAAACGGCGCACACCAGCCGTTGCCGGCAATAGTTGCGCCAGATCCTTGAGCGTCTGCGGCAGGTCGGAGCTGCCGGCAAACGGCAGACCGGTTGCAAAAATGGACTCGATCATGCGGTGGCGAGCCGAAACACGGATACGGCTTTCGTTCATCCACGCGCCATTGCCTTTTTCAGCATGGAACAGTTCGTCTTTGACCGGATCGTAGACCACACCGGCAACGATCTGGCCCTTGTGTTCAAGCGCGATCGACACTGCCCAATGGCCCAGACCGTGAAGAAAGTTGGTCGTGCCGTCGATCGGGTCAACGATCCAGCGACGGGTCGGGTCTTCGCCATCGACTTCGCCGTATTCTTCGCCAACGAACCCGTAGGTTGGACGGGCTTCAAGAAGCGCGGTGCGGATGGTTTCTTCGGCCTGACGGTCAGCGCGGGACACAAAGTCACCCGGACCTTTGGTGCTCACCTGAAGCTGTTCGACTTCGGTGAAATCCTTAAGCAATGCGCGCCCCACACGGCGTGCGGTTTTGATCATCACGTTCAGGTTTGCACTTGCCACCATTTCGGCCTCCGTTCACCGTCCAAGCCGCGCGTATAGGCAAATCCGTGCCAACGGGCAAGGCCTCAGGTGCAGCTCTGGACGGAAAAGCGTTCCGTTAACCTTTTGTTGGGAATTTGGCGGTAGTTTTGGGAAAACCAATTGTATGGCCCATGTTCGCGCAGAGCTTTGACATTATTCGCTACCAGACCCGATTTGCGGCGCATGTCGCCTCTCGGGACGTTGGGAAACGCCTTGCCGCAGCGGCCATGATGGTCTCCATTCTGCTGTGGATCGGATATACACAGCTCGGCGTTTTGATAGGCGCAGGTATTATCGCCTACGAAGTCCTGATGCGGGAAATGGTGAGGATACTTCCCGAACGCGACGAAGACATGAGCAAACTCTATGTCTTTGCAGTCTGGCTGATCAACTCATCCTCCATGATTTTCTACCTTGCGCCTGCTTTTCCATTGGCCAGCGAACCCTCTGCTGCGTTGCTATTGGGTGGTTTCCTGTGGTTGTTCGGCGTTTTCGTCCACATCACCAACACCTTTGCTGCGCTGTCCTTTTATAACTGGAGCCTTATGGTTCCCGCCTTCGGTTCTGCCTTTGGCGTGTTCTGGGTCGCCGCCCGAAACCAGTTTTTACCCTCCAGCCATCTGGAGTGGACGATCACCGCTGGCATGATGGTCGTCTACATTTTCAATACCTTCGAAACGCTCCACAAACAGAAAGACACGCAGCGGGCGCTTAATGCCGCCAGAGAAGAAGCCTACGCGCGTCTTCGCGCACTCGAACAGCTTTCACGGCACGATCCCCTTACCGGATTGCTGAACAGACGGGCCTTTGATGACGAACTAGAACGTTTGATCGGGAAATGTGTTCCCAAACGCGACCTTGCCGTCTATCTGATCGACCTCGACAAATTCAAACCGATCAATGACACCTACGGCCACGAAGCCGGTGACCGCGTTCTACAGGCCGTTGCCCGTCGTCTGAAACGTCTCGCTCTTGGGAAAAGCATCGTTGCCCGTTTGGGCGGTGACGAATTCGTCGTGGCTTTTGTCTCGAACGGTGCAACCACATCAAAGCTCAAATTTGCAGAACGCTTGGCGCGCGTGGTCGCGAGACCGATTGTCTGGAACGGAAAGGAACTACAAATTACTGCATCCATCGGGGTCGCCGTTCCAAACGACGCTGACGCCACGGTCGCAGAACTATGTTCAAATGCCGATCAGGCAATGTTCCGTGCGAAAACAACAACGGGACCTAACGTTGTCCTTTATCACACAACAACCTTCGAACAGCGCCCCTCCCTCGAGGATCGTTACAACATGGTTTCAGCCATGCGGAGCGGTCAGATTCGTCCGTTTTACCAACCCAAAGTCGATCTTGAGACAGGGGCCAGCATTGGCTTTGAGGCGCTCGCACGTTGGGTCCATCCCGAAAAAGGTATCCAATACCCCGGTAGTTTTTTACCGCAAATAAACGACTTCGGCCTCCAAGGTGACTTCCTGACCCATATGACGAGTTGCGTTCTCCACGATGTGACATCGCTTTTGGCAGAGGGGCTCGATCCGGGACAAATATCGATCAACGTGCCCGAAGTTGCCCTTGCCACTCAATCTGGCCACAGCGATCTGGAACAACTCCTCAACCGCTATCCGGATGCGCGAAAACGCATCACGCTGGAAATCACCGAGGATGTCTTTATCGCCCGTGCCGCGGATACGATCCGCTCGAACATTGCTCGCTTCAGAGAGGCCGGCGTGAGGATTTCTCTGGATGATTTCGGCACCGGCTTTGCGTCCTTCCAACATATGAGGGAATTGGACTTCGATGAGCTAAAGATCGACACCTCTTTCGTTGCCGACTTGGGCAAAGACCCAACAACCGAAGTCCTGATCCGCGGCTTTCTGGACATTGCCAGCGGCCTTGGCGTTACAGTGATTGCCGAAGGGATCGAGACCGAAGAACAAGTGCGCCACCTTCGCAAAATGGGGTGTTCCCTCGGGCAGGGTTTCTTGTTTGGCAAAGCGATGCCAATTGACGAAACTCGCATGCGGCTTTTTGCTGAAACGTCCCGGTCTACAGAGACCCTTGAAGTTTTACCGCCTCTTGCCGCGCCAGCCGAATGAAATGGGCCAGATACGGGCGGGTATTTTCTCCGCTGCGCGTCGCTGCAAACATACGTCGGCTCATGCCTGCCTTCCCGTTCTTGCCCAGCGGCCGCGTGACATAATCTGCAGATCTACGGACCTGTCGTACCACCCAATCCGGTAAGACCGTAACACCGCGGTTCGACGCAACAAGCATCAGGATCACAGCCGTTAACTCCACCTGACGTATTTTGGCGGGTTCCACACCTGCCGGAGCCAATAACATCTTGAACACATCCAAACGTGATCGGTCGACGGGATAGGTAAAAAGCGTTTCACCTTCGAAATCCTCTGCCTCGATCATGGATTTCTGGGCAAGCGGATGATGGCTGGAGGCCACAAAAACCGGATCGTAGTCAAAAAGCGGATTGAAATCCGTCCCTCCCTGATCTTCCGGATCGGAAGAAACCACCAAATCGACCTCTTCGCGACGCAGGGCCTTCATCGCATCGAAAGACAGACTGGACCGGATATCCACGTCCACATCGGGCCAGATTTTCCGGAACTGTTCCAGCACGGGCAACAACCATTCGAAACAGGCGTGGCACTCCAGCGCGATATGAAGCCGACCATTCCGACCGTCTTGCAACCCTTCGAACTCAGCTTCGAGATCGGACAGAATGGGCAGAATTTCTTCTGCGGCCGCCAACAATCGTTTTCCAGCCGCAGAAAGCCGCAAGGGTTTCGACCGGCGCACAAAGAGTTCGACCCCAGCCTGATCTTCGATCCCTTTGACCTGGTGGCTGAGAGCCGACTGCGTAATGTTAAGCAATCCCGCTGCCCGCGCCAGCCCACCTGTATCATGAATGGCCTTGATCGTCCGAAGGTGTCGGATCTCAATGTGCATTATGAACGAACCTCATGTTTATTGTGAAACTTATGAATTTGTCTCACATTTACAGATTTGCGAAAAGAGGATCAACAACAGATAGGTGAATCATGTCCCGCCCCAACGTTTCTTTCGAATTCTTCCCGCCCAAGTCGCTCGACCAATCCTTCCGCCTTTGGAACTGTGCGACCACGCTCGCTCCGCTGGACCCGACCTTTGTATCGGTAACCTACGGTGCAGGCGGCACGACACGTCAGCTCACCCATGATGCGGTGAGTGCCATTCATCAAAACATCGGCACCACGGTCGCGGCACACCTGACCTGCGTTGACGCAACCCGTGCTGAAACGCTCGAAATCGCGAACGCCTATGCAGAGGTAGGCGTAACCGAAATCGTTGCCCTTCGCGGTGATGCGCCGAAAGGGACCGACGGGTTCAAGCCGGACGCGGACGGTTTTCAATCATCGATCGAGTTGATTGAAGCGCTGGCTGACACCGGAAAATTCAACATTCGCGTCGGCGCCTATCCGGAAAAACACCCCGAGTCGCGGGACACTGCGGCAGATGTGGAATGGTTGAAGCGCAAAATCGACGCTGGTGCATCCAGTGCGATTACCCAGTTCTTTTTCGAAGCCGAAACCTATTTCCGCTTCCGCGACGCCTGTGAGAAAGCAGGTATCGACGCACCGATCATTCCGGGCATTCTACCGATCGAAAGCTGGAGCGGGGTCAAGAAATTCGCCCGGTCCTGCGGAACGGCAATCCCGCAGATTGTCTCTGATGCATTCGAAAACGCGTCAAAGTCCGGCAACACCGACCTATTGGCAACTGCGCTCGCTACTGAACTGTGTGACGAACTCATCCAAGGCGGCGTAAATGATCTGCATTTCTATACGCTCAACAAACCGGAACTGACACGCGATGTGTGTCATGCATTGGGTGTCAGCCCCTTCGCCAAGTTGAAAAACGTTGCGTGATCTGACGTTTGACTAACTCCCGCCTGGATTCACGAGGGGGCATTTGTGCGCTCTCGTGAACTTTTTCAGACGGGTCCAGACCAACGACCCTACGGTGTCTGGAAAGGAAAAACTTGTTCCAACCAGACCAAGCTCCGATCTCCGGAGCTTGGGGATCTTGCGGAAACCGTTCCTTCCAGCCCTCAGGCAGGCAGAGCCCTTCCGCTTCGAGTTTCTCGAGGAGCCAAACCAGCGGGATATTCGACAGCGGGCGGATTGCGTCTTGTCCACCGATTTGACCGCCAACGTCACCGTGACCACCCCGAAACCAGACCTGCTCCAGCTTTCCGGCCCAGTTTTCCGGAGACCGCCAAATTTCTGGCACAAAGGCATCGCGGTTTTCGTCCTTTGCAAGCGCCTGATAGGCCGCACGAACAGATGGCACCAAACCGTCTGAATGAAAACTATGCCGTTTCTCTTCGAACCGCCAAATGACCGGGAGCCGCAGCCCGAGGGATTTTACTGTATCCCAAACTCCGATGGCTGAAATCACAGGCGAGCGATCGCAGTAGAGTTCCCTAAAACGACGCGCATAAGGGGACATGCCTCCTTGGGAATAGTAGCGGTAGGCAAGGGTTATGTTCCGTTCAGTCGATTGATGCTGCCGGACGAGTCCCATCCGGTCGATAATTCCGGCCAGAGATCGGACCGCGAACGCGCCACGGGAATATCCAATCAGATAGATTTTATCCCCCGGTCGCCATCTGGAACACAGAACACCGTATGCCCTTTGGATTTGCCGGTTGATGCCTTTACCCACAATTACGCCAAAGGTTTCGGTCCAGTCGCTCCACTGGATACCGGCCTCATAATGAATGGTGACGTTTGACTGGCGGCTTGCCTCTTGGATCAACTTATAGGTCAGGCCCGCGTTGGTTTCACATCCCGGTTCAAGCGACGACATGGTCCCGTCAAGGATCACAACATGGATCGCCGCGCCTCTGGTACGCCTGTGCCCCTCTTCGTGGCGGGGCTGGCGGCGAAACACTCCTAAAAGCCAATTACGAACTCCCATTGCCCTCCCTTTCACTTGGAGGGCTATTGAAAACCGGATTGGAACTTGGACGTGTCATACCTCAACCATACATAATCTATGATTGAGTGTAGCGGCGCATTCAGACCTGTCTACTATCCAGATAGGGGGCTGACAAATCTTTGACTGTCGCCGAGACAAAGTCGCCATAGCCGTTAAATCTGGTTGTTACACCAGTCACATAGGCCCCCATCGAACGGAAGACGATCCAATCCCCTTCGTCGATGTCTGTTGGCAGGTGCAACGGCATTTTCAACTGATCGACACTGTCGCAGGTGGGTCCGAAGGCCCTGTATCCTTGGCGTGGTCCTTCTTTCCAGTTGCCGTCATGCCCAAGAACGGCAAGTGCCGGCGCTTCGAGAAGAACCATCTCTGACAGACCGCCATAGATCCCGTCGGTCAAATAGATCGTATCACCACGAAGCGATTTCACCCGAACAGCATAGGAATATGCATCTCCGACCATTCCCCTGCCCGGTTCGCACAACAACACAGGTCTTTCTTCGAACGCATCCATGGCGCCACGGATCGCTGCAAAAAACGGCTCGAGCGGTCGTGGTTGGCCGTCGCGGCCTGACGGGAACCCTCCGCCGACATTCAGGCGTTCGATCTGAACATTTGCTGTTGCGGAAAGACGGGCAGCGGCGGTGATATAGGCAACATAGGCCGCCGGATCGGTACATTGCGTTCCAACGTGGAAGGTCATCGCAACATGACGACCGCTTTCGGCGACTCGTTTGAGCAGAGCGACAGCTTCGGTTTCATCGGCGCCGAACTTTGCGCCGAAATCATATGCGGCGCCTTTGACCGGCAACTTGAACCGGACGGCGACTTCGGCGTCTTCAGGCAATCCGCAGGACAGGAGTTTGTCGAATTCTTCGATTGCGTCAACAGACCACGATTTGACACCTGCAGCGACGCCAATCGCAATTTCATCACGGCTACGGACCGGATTGTTATAGTGCATCGGGGCGTTGGGGCACAGACGCCCGACCTGAGCGATCTCTTCAGGTGACGCCACATCGAACCCGTCCAAACCTCCGGCACACAGATGTTTTATCACTTCGTCAGTTGGATTGGATTTAACGGCAAAGGTAACTTCACCGGGAAATCCCCGCCGGAATTCGCGCATACGCTCATCCAATCTTTCGGGAGAAAAGAAATGGACCGGAGCGCCATGAACGTGGGTTGCCAGAAATTCGCGGATAGTTTCCGCGGTGATCGCCTGTTGCAGCATCTGCTTCTCCTGTTCGCTTATTATCAGGATAAGGGAGAGACTGGTCAGAATGTCGTAGCACTTTGCACAAAAGGACTCGCTTTTTCGGCAAAATGACGGAGATACTGTCATTATGACGGAAATTGATGACACAGATCGCAGGCTAATCGCCGAACTGTCCCGAAACGCGCGGCTCCCCGTGGCAAAGCTGGCGACAAAGCTTGGCCTTGCGCGAACCACTGTCCAAGCGCGGATCGACAAGCTTGAACGGAACGGCGTGATTGCGGGCTACACGCTGCGGCTGTCAGAACAGGTAAAGCGCGGAATGATCCGTGCGACAGTGCTGCTCCATATTCGGCCGTCAGCCCAAGGGGCGATTGTGACCCACCTCGCGCGTATCCCGCAGGTGGAAACCGCCCATACCACCAGCGGACGGTGCGATCTGAGCTGCCTACTGAGAACCGAGACCACATTAGAGCTCGATCAGACGCTCGACCGGATCGGCGCAATCGACGGGGTTGAGGACATGGAAACGCTCGTTCACCTCTCGACCAAGATAGATAGACCCACCTGACGCCCTTTTCCGGTGCGGAATCCCCGCATCGCCCTTTTCCTTTGCGGCCTGATTGGCTAAGTCCCTGCCAAGACCACAAGGGATCACTTGAGATGGCGATGGAAAAGACGTTCAACGCGGCCGAAGCCGAGGCCCGCATCTATGAAACATGGGAAAACGCTGGCGCGTTCAAAGCCGGTGCGAATGCCAAAGATGGGGCCGAGAGCTTTACCATCATGATCCCGCCACCGAACGTGACGGGCGCGCTTCACGTGGGTCACGCGTTCAACAACACCATTCAGGATATTCTGGTCCGCTGGCACCGGATGCGCGGGTTCGATACGCTCTGGCAGCCCGGTCAGGACCATGCCGGTATCGCCACCCAGTTGCAGGTGGAAAAGATGCTCGCCGCGACCCAGCAACCGGGCCGTCGGGAACTGGGCCGTGAGGCATTTCTGGACAAGGTCTGGGAATGGAAGGGCGAATACGGTTCGACCATCATCAACCAGTTGAAACGTCTGGGGTCGTCCTGCGACTGGTCGCGCAATGCGTTTACCATGGCCGGTGCCCCCGGTGATCCGCGTATTGGCCATGAAAACAGTGCAAACTTCCACGACGCTGTGATCAAAGTCTTTGTCGATATGTACAACAAGGGCCTGATTTACCGTGGCAAACGGTTGGTCAACTGGGACCCGCATTTCGAAACCGCGATTTCCGACCTCGAAGTCGAGAATATCGAAGTCGACGGCCACATGTGGCACTTCAAATATCCGCTCGCCGGTGGCGAGACCTATGAGTATTTGGAGAAAGATGA
>JBNKUW010000062.1:0-13682 GCA_050298835.1 Marivivens sp. | reverse complement strand
AGCTCTGGAACAGGGCACGCCCCTCCGCATCCTCATCCGTGACGGTCTGGCGGTTGTTGCCTCCGGCAACACCGGGGCCAATCTTGGCCATCTCCATCAGGCTGTCCCATAGACGGTCGCCATTGACGGTGAGGTTTGCGGTTAAGGCGGGCATCAGTTTCTCCTTGTCGTCGGGTCCGCACTGTTTTGACCAAGAGGTCAAAGGCAGACTATCGGCCCTTTGGTCACGGTCAAAAATCAGCGCTCATTTTCGCAGCACGTGCCGCTGATTGAGCCGTTGCGCGGCAATTTCCGTTCAGGATGATCGAAAATTAGGCAGTCGCGCAACAAAATCTCTCGCCGCAGTGCGTCATTCGGCAGCGGTTGCCATCGGATTATTCGGATGGGTCGTCCAGTTTCCGTAGTCTCCGGACACGGTTTCACCCGTGCGTGGATCAACAGAGCCGGCCTCCATTTCCACCATGGTGATACAGTCCTCGACCGGACAGACATCAACACAGAGGTTGCAGGCAACGCATTCGCTATCATCCACCTCGAACACACGATCCTCTTTCATCAGGATCGCTTGGTGGCTGGTATCCTCGCAAGCGATGTAGCAGCGACCACATTTGATGCAGGCATCGGGGTCGATCTTGGCTTTGGTGATGTAGTTGAGGTCGAGGTACTGCCAGTCGGTAACGTTCGGCACGGCCTTGCCGATGAAGTCAGAGGTCGACGTATATCCCTTTTCATCCATCCACTGGGACAGGCCGCTGATCATTTCCTGAACGACCTTGAACCCGTATGTCATCGCCGCCGTGCAGACCTGCACGTTACCTGCGCCCAGCGCCATGAACTCGGCAGCATCACGCCACGTGGTGATCCCGCCAATACCGGATATCGGCAGACCGTGGGTTTCCCCGTCGCGGGCAATTTCCGCCACCATGTTCATCGCAATCGGTTTGACCGCAGGGCCGCAATAGCCGCCATGCGTGCCTTTGCCGCCGATGGTCGGCTGCGGGGCCATCCCGTCCAGATCAACCGAAGTGATCGAGTTGATCGTGTTGATAAGAGACACCGCATCCGCGCCGCCACGCTTTGCCGCGCGGGCCGGAAAGCGCACGTCGGTGATGTTGGGTGTCAGCTTTACGATGACAGGTTTGGAGTAATAGAGTTTGCACCACTCCGTCACCATCTGGATGTATTCCGGCACCTGCCCTACGGCCGATCCCATGCCGCGTTCGGCCATCCCGTGCGGGCAGCCAAAGTTCAACTCGATCCCGTCCGCACCGGTATCTTCAACCCGCGGAAGGATTTCTTTCCACGATTGTTCGTCACAGGGCACCATGATCGACGCGATCAGAGCGCGGTCGGGGTAGTCCTTTTTCACCCGCGTCATCTCGTCAAGGTTCACCTGCAACGGGCGGTCGGTGATCAGTTCGATGTTGTTCAGACCCAGCAACCGGCGGTCGGCGCCGTAAATTGCCCCGTAACGCGGACCATTTACGTTCACCACCGGTGGCCCTTCGGAACCGAGCGTTTTCCAAACAACACCACCCCAACCCGCATCATAGGCGCGGCGGACGTTGTATTCTTTGTCCGTGGGCGGAGCGGATGCGAGCCAGAACGGGTTGGGCGATTGGATACCAAGGAAGTTTGTAGTCAGGTCAGCCATTTACGCCCCCATCAGAACAGAGTGGATATCTTCGGCGGCATCACGGCCTTCGGCCACCGCCGTTACGGTCAGGTCTTCGCCGCCCGAGGCACAGTCACCACCGGCCCAGATGCGATCCATACTGGTGCGCCCCGTTTCATTCACGGCGATCTTGCCACCATCGATTTTCAATCCTGCATCAGTGGTCAGCGTCTGACCGATGGCCTTGAAAACTTGATCGGTAGGGAGCGTCACGGTTTCGCCCGCCCCTGTCAGTCGTCCGTCCGATACGGTGGTGTATTCCAGCGTGATCGCCCCGTCGGCAATCGACTGCGGCATCACGTTGAACATCAACTGCACACCTTTTGAGGCCGCCAAATCCTGTTCAAACCGGCTCGCCGGCATCTCCTCACGGCTGCGACGATAGGCGATCGTCACCGACTGCGCCCCCAAGAGTTTCGACTGTACGGCAGCATCGACGGCAGTCATCCCGCCGCCGATGACCACCACTGAACGACCGACGGGGAGTTTCGTCAGGTCATCACTCTGCCGTAGGTCTGCAATGAATGCGACCGCATCGGTGGTGTTATCTTCACCCTCGATACGGAGCGCATTCACTCCGCCCAAACCTACGCCCAGAAATACAGCGTCATAATCCGATCTAAGCCCGTCGAGCGTCAGCCCGTCGCCCAGCGCCTTACCTGTTTCAACAGTGATCCCGCCAATTTCGAGCAGCCAGGCCACCTCTTTCGCAGCAAAGCCATCAGTAGATTTGTATGCCGCAATCCCGAATTCGTTCAGGCCACCAGCTTTGGGTTTCCCTTCGAACAGGGTCACGTCATGTCCTTTGAGTGCGAGCCTATGAGCGCAGGCAAGCCCAGCGGGCCCCGCCCCGACAACAGCAACCTTTTTCCCGGTCGCTTCAGCGCGGGTGAACGGGTGCACCCCTTTCGCCATCAACGTATCGGTCGCATATCGCTGCAACTGGCCGATGATGACAGGTTTGCCCTCTGCCTCTTCCCGCACGCAAGCCTCTTCGCAAAGCGTCTCGGTCGGACACACACGGGCGCACATGCCGCCCAGAATATTCTGCGACAGGATTGTCTTGGCCGCACCGGCGTCGTTTCCAGTCTGGATCTGGCGGATGAACAGCGGGATGTCGATCGACGTCGGACAGGCTGTCGTGCACGGGGCGTCATAGCAAAAATAGCAACGATCCGCGGCTACGCGCGCTTCGTGTGCATCTAGAGGAGCGTGAAGATCGTCGAAGTTCTGCGTGATCTCGTCTGCAGGCAGCCGCCCTGAGACGACTCCGGGGGTCATCGGCGTTGTCATAGAAGTTCCCTGTTGGCGTTTTGTTGACACAAGACTTGCACAGGTTGTTTTTTTATCAACTGGTAAAATTACTGACAAAAACGCAAGGAAACCGTCTGGAATTTACAATTCATGCGGTGCAGAAACCCACCCACCACACTCACCTATACCGATTAATATCCTTTGATATTAATTACCTAAGCATCGTTTTGGCCTAATGAAATCCAACGCTCTGCCCAATCATTTTCGGCACTGCGGCACGGAAATAAAAATCCAGCGCCTTCTTAAAGAGAACGCATCTTTTGCGTCATTTGATCAGTAATTGAGCACCATCAGGACGCAAGGCTGCCAGAATCATCCGGACATTCCGGTAACGAACCTTGCCCAAAATCGAGTTTCCTGCAAAAAACCGATACCTGTTTCAAGGATCACCATGCCCCGCAAAGATGCCGATACTCAAAAGCCGACGCGCGCAAGTCTGATTTCGGACGCGCTAAAAGAAGCGATCCTGAACGGCGAACTGGCTCCGGGCGCAAAGATCAACCTCGAAGACATGAGAGAGACCTATTCCGTCTCACTCTCCCCGATGAGAGAGGCCGTTTCACGGCTCGTTGCAACCGGACTTGTCGAATTCGAAGACCAGCGCGGCTATAATGTTACCATGGCGTCGCTGACGGAGCTCTCCGAAGTCACAACACTTCTTGCATCCCTATCAACTCAAGCGCTTGAACAAGCGATGAAAACACCTGATCTGGATTGGGAAAGTGCGGTTCTAGGAGCTGCCCACCGACTACGGAGATCTGCGGAACTCGGCCACGAAAACTGGGACCGGACGTATCTGGATTTCCTTGATACGATGGTACGTGGATGCCAGATGACGTTGCTTGGCGGTTTTTGGGACAAGCTCAGCATTCTGAATGACCGGTACCGCCGGATGGCGCGCCGCAAGGGCCACAGCCCGTCAAAAAGCACTGCTGATGCCTGTGCCGCAATCGCAAATGCAGTGATTGCACGTGATACCGATCTGACCTGCGCGTTGCTTCGCCAACAGATCGAAACCGCCGGTGAACGCTTTGCCGATGCATTGGAAGAAGTCCTCGGGTAATCAGTGCTAGGGGTTGAATTATCCACGGGTTCACCTGACATAGGTATCAAACAAGAGGGGCATCTATGGGACTTCCGGTTCGAGAACAGGTCAAATACTGGGGCGTTGCTGCGGCACTTTTGGTCTTTTCGCTCTATTTTCTTGGGAACGTAATGCTGCCCTTCGTTTTGGGCGGTGCGATTGCCTATATGCTGGACCCCGTCGCTGACCGGTTGGAAGCTTCTGGGCTTTCGCGTGCTGCCTCGGTCGCGGTCATCTCAGCGGTTGCTGCGTTGATTTTCGTTGTCGGTGTTTTGCTGATTATTCCGGTCCTCGTTCACCAGACGGCCTCACTCTTTGTGTTCATCGGGAATTCTGCGGATTCCGCTCCGGGTGCCCTGCATGACCTTGACGAGTGGCTGACGTCGACGTTCCCAGCATTGGGTCGCTACGACATCTCCCTCATCAACCAGTTGCAGAACATCGCTGGAACCGTTCAGTCCAAAGGTGGCGACCTCATCAACGGCGTGCTTTCTTCTGCGATGAGCCTGATTAACATGGTGATCCTGCTTGTCGTAGCGCCGGTTGTTGCCGTTTATCTGCTGTATGATTGGGATCGGATGGTGGCGCAGATCGACGAGCTCCTGCCCCGTGACCACATCGGAACCATTCGCGAAATCGCGTCCGAGATCGACAGGACGCTTGCATCGTTCATCCGTGGTCAGGGAACCGTATGCCTGATCCTCGGGGTGTTTTACGCTGTTGGGCTTATGATCGTTGGCCTGCAATTCGGATTGGTCGCAGGTGCTATCGCAGGCATCCTGACCTTTATTCCCTACGTCGGTGCCCTTGTTGGCGGCGCCCTCTCCATCGGTCTGGCCCTGTTCCAATTCTGGAGCGGCGTTGAAGTCACGACCGGCGATGTTGTTACAACCCACCCCGACTGGATCCGCATCGGTGCAGTCGTGATTATCTTTGCCATCGGACAGTTTGCCGAAGGGAACTTCCTGACGCCGAAACTGGTGGGCAGCTCTGTCGGTCTTCATCCGGTATGGTTGATTTTCGCCCTGTCCGTGTTCGGCACCCTGTTCGGGTTCGTCGGCATGTTGGTCGCTGTGCCTGTAGCCGCAGTGATCGGTGTCATCACCCGCCATGCGATCAGCGTTTACAAGGACGGGCGCCTTTACAAAGGGTTCAGTGGTATCGAATGACCCCGAAACAACTGTCATTCGACCTGCCCGCACATGTTTCGCTGGGACCGGACGATTATTTCGTATCCGGCGCAAATGCCAATGCCTACACTATGGTCACAACACCGGATAGCTGGTCCGAAGGAAAGCTCGCTCTGGTTGGTCCGGAGGGCAGCGGCAAAAGCCACCTTACGCGGGTATTTGCCCATTCAACCGGTGCCACCATCTTGAATGCCGCCGAAATCAAACCCCTTTGCACGCTTCCGAACACCGCCGTCGCGATCGAAGATATGGAGCGGTTGAAACCGGATGCCGAGGAAACTGTTTTCCACCTTCACAACCACCTCAGATCACATCGTCTACCGCTTCTTCTAACCTCTGATACAGCACCATCACGGTGGCCTATCCGGCTCCCTGATCTGATGAGTCGAATGCAAGCCGCGCCTGTCATCGAAATCGGTGATCCAGACGATATGTTACTGACAGCGGTTCTGATGAAACACTTCTCTGACAGACAGTTAACGCCCAAACCTGCAGTAATTTCTTATTTGGTCCGGCATATTGAACGGTCCTACACCGCTGCTGCCGAAATCGTGGCTCGACTGGATCGCGAAGCACTCTCTACAGGGCAAAAAGTCACGGTGACAATGGCGCGCAGTCTGATAGACTCTGACTGATGGTTTTTGGGGGGAACTGTCATCGTTCCGTTGCATTCCATTGAGAAAAGGCAGCCTATGACTCTTGCTGATTTTTTGAATTCCCCGTTTCCCGAAGCAGTCGAAGTAAGCGACGATCTGACCGGTCCCAAGCGCTTCTACAACCGAGAGCTTAGCTGGCTCGGTTTCAACTGGCGCGTGTTGGAGGAATCTGAAAATACGCGTGTCCCGCTTTTGGAGCGGCTCCGGTTTCTGTCCATTTCCGCGACCAACCTTGATGAGTTTTACACCGTCCGTGTGGCCGGTCTGCGTGAACTTGCCCACGCAGGGAACACCACCCCCGCGCTTGATGGTCTAACTCCGGCAGAGCAGCTTTCTTTGATCGACACCGATGCGCGGAACCTGATGCATCGACAGCAGAGCATTTTCAACACGCTCAAAGATGAACTGGCCGAAGCAAATATCTGCATTCTGGCCCGTCATGATCTGGAAAAGAACGATGAAGTCTTTCTGGACAACATGTTCCTCAACAACGTGTTTCCGGTTCTGTCGCCGCTGGCCGTAGACCCTGCGCACCCCTTCCCGTTCATCCCGAACACCGGATTTGCGCTCGCACTGGAATTGGAACGAACCTCGGACAAACGTTCGATGCGTGCGTTGCTACCGGTTCCGCATCAGATTGATCGGTTTATTGCCCTTCCGGGCGAAGATGATCGGTTCCTACCGCTCGAGGAACTCCTCCTCTTGCACATCCAGCGCCTGTTCCCGAGCTACAAAGTGAAAGGCCATTGTGCGTTCCGCGTGCTTCGGGACAGCGACCTCGAAGTCGAGGACGAAGCCGAAGATCTGGTCCGCGAATTTGAAGTCGCCCTGAAACGCCGACGTCGCGGTGAGGTCGTCCGGATGAAGCTGACCACCGGCGCGCCCAAAGGCCTGCGCAAGATGATCATGGACGAACTCCATGTCGACGAAAGCGAAGTGATCGAAGTTGACGGCATGATCGGCATGGCCGACCTCAAAGAGCTCGTCATCGACAGTCGTCCGGAATTGCTCTGGCCGTCCTATACGCCACGGGTGCCTGAGCGGGTTCAGGACCACGACGGCGACATGTTCAAATCGATCAAACAAAAGGACATGCTGCTCCACCACCCCTACGAAACCTTCGATATGGTGGTTCGTTTCCTCAAGCAGGCGGCAACCGATCCGAATGTGGTCGCGATCAAGCAGACACTTTACCGGACTTCGACCAACTCTCCGATTGTTGAGGCGCTCTGCGAAGCTGCAGAGGACGGTAAATCCGTCACCGCGCTGGTCGAACTCAAAGCCCGCTTTGACGAAGCTGCCAACATCCGCCAATCGCGTCGTCTGGAACGCGCAGGTGCCCATGTGGTCTACGGGTTCACACAGTACAAAACCCACGCCAAGATCAGCACGGTGGTCCGACGTGAAGGCGATCAACTGGTCACCTACACCCACTATGGAACGGGCAACTACCACCCGATCACGGCAAAGATATACACCGACCTGTCATTCTTTACCTGTGACGCGGCGCTGGGGCGGGACGCGACAAAGGTGTTCAACTATCTTTCTGGCTACGTGCAGCCCGAAGGGCTTGAGAACCTGTCAATTTCCCCGATTTCGCTCAAGCCCAAACTGATCGAGATGATCGACCGCGAAATCGAACATGCCCGCGCCGGTCGGCCTGCGATGATCTGGGGCAAGATGAACTCTTTGATCGAAGAAGAGGTCATGAACGCCCTGTATCGCGCAAGTCAGGAAGGCGTAAAAATCAGCCTCGTCGTGCGTGGCATCTGCGGCCTACGTCCAGGTATCAAGGGTCTATCGGAAAACATCCGCGTCAAATCTATCGTCGGACGTTTCCTCGAACATTCGCGGATCGTCTGTTTTGGAAATGGCGGTGGCCTGCCGGGCAAAGACGCAAAGGTCTTTATTTCCTCCGCGGACTGGATGGGACGGAACCTGAACCGTCGTGTCGAAACGCTGGTTGAAATCCAGAACCCGACCGTAAAGGAACAGATCGTCGATCAGATCATGGCAGCCAATATGGCCGACATCGCCCAAAGCTGGATGATGGGACCTGACGGGAAATTCATTCGTGCCACCCTGACCGACGATGGTGAAACCTTCAATTGCCACACCTTCTTTATGGAAACGCCGTCCCTGTCCGGACGGGGGTCTGCAGGGGCATCGGATGTGGAAAAACTAACGCGATCAGGTAATTGACACCACGGCCTCTCCGGTTCAATGCTTTACGAGGACAGGAGACTGCATGACCGATACGAGTGCTGACCAAAACGAGTGGGGTCCCTTTGGGCGGCCCCTCTTTGACGATGATCTGGCAAAGGCCTTGGCACGAGTTGCTGTTTTGGATGTCGGATCGAACTCAGTCCGAATGGTGGTTTTTGACGGCGCAGCCCGTAGTCCGGCCTATTTCTACAATGAAAAACTGATGGCCGGCCTTGGTGCGGGCCTACAGGAAACGGGTCGATTGAACCCCAAGGGTCGTGTTCGTGCGCTTGAAGCGATCAAACGGTTCGCTGCCATGGCCGAAGCAATGGATGCCTTGCCCATCACCGCCGTTGCCACCGCCGCCGTACGCGAAGCCGAGGACGGCCCTGAATTCGAAGCAGAAATCCTGCGCGAAACCGGCGTAAAGCTCCACGTCATTGACGGTCAGGAAGAGGCTCGCCTGTCAGCGCAGGGTGTGCTGCTTGGCTGGCCCGGTTCCTACGGATTGGTCTGTGATATCGGCGGATCGTCGATGGAACTTGCCGACATTTCCGAAGGTAAGGTCGGCAGACGCCTGACGTCACCGCTTGGCCCGCTGAAGCTGCGGGAAATCAAAGGGAAAAAGGCGCTCAAGTCCCATATCCGCGACATCATGCAAGACCTCCACGTTCGCATGGACAGCGAAAAAGCGATGCGTCTGTTCCTTGTCGGGGGGTCGTGGCGTGCCATTGCCCGTATCGATATGGAACGGCGCGGGTATCCGATGACCGTTCTTCATGAATACCGGATGACCGCGCGGGAAATTGGCATCACGGCAGAATACATCAACTCTGCCAATCTTGAGGACCTTCGAACGCGTTGCGGGATTTCCTCTGAGCGGATGGCGTTGGTGCCGATCGCAATCCACGTGTTGCGTGAACTGATTAAGACCTTCAAACCCAAGGACATCACCGTGTCGTCCTATGGTATCCGCGAAGGTCTCCTTTACGAACAAATGCCGCAGGAATTGCGCGACCGTGACCCGCTAATCGAAGCTGCACGCTATTCCGAAGCCAAAGAAGCCCGTCTGCCCGGGTTCGGCAAGGTGATGTATGATTTTGTCACGCCTCTCTTTCCGACGGTCAACTGGCAACGCCAACGGTTGATCAAGGCCGCAACGCTTATGCACGACGTGACATGGCGGGCGCACCCCGACTATCGGGACGAAGTAGCCTTTGAAAACGTGACCCGTGCAAACCTTGGCGGGCTCAAACACGAAGAACGTGTCTTCCTCGGGCTTTCCCTTTTCCATCGCTATAAAAACAAACGCGAAGGATCGCGGTTCGAACACCTGTTCGACATGCTCAGTGAACAGGAAATCAGGGATGCAGAGATTTTGGGCAAAGCAATGCGCCTCGGGGCGATGCTATGGCTCAAAAACGAAGAACACCCCGGCGGGCTCACCTGGCGTCCGAAAAAGCGTCATCTTGAATTGCGCCTGACCGAACACGCCCGAAACCTCTGGGGAGAGGTGCCAATGGCGCGCTTTAATTCTCTGGCCAGCGCGATGAAAGCAAACGACGCGCAAGTCCTGTTTGTCTAAAGATCGACAATCCCCTCAGGCGGAACATAGGCTGGTGCATCGGGACTACGGCGGATGATGATATCACCGTTCGGCAGAATTTCCGGTGTCTCGTAGTTTTCCAGACTATCGATCTGGTCATAAACTTCGATCAACGCAGGGCCGAACACCGTGAATATGTCCTGAAGCGCGGGCCCCATTTCACTGCCGATATCCGTCAGGTCCTTTAGGGCCGGTTCCATTTCGGACATGATCCCCTGAAACAAAAGGCGTGCGCCCTGCTCCATCAGGTCGAGCCCTTCGTCCACGTTTTCGTCCGCACCTGCTGATAAAGGGGCCAGACACAACGCAGCGATACATACAAACTGTTTCATGGTCAGAGCCTAGCACAGACGCCGGACGCCACTCAAATCACAAGTCGATATCGAGTGAGACAGGAAAATGGTCGGACGCAGTCAATAGCGCCTCACGCAGCTCAGGTGTGCTGTAACAGACCGAATTGTCGAACGGATGCCAGATACGCCAACGCGGGTTCTTGTCCATCAGTTCGGGGCTAATCATCACATAGTCCAGAAGTGCGCACAGGTAATGCCCGTCCGGCCCAACCCGAAACCGCGCGGTTGTGGGCATCGCTCCCATCCGCTGGTTCAGTGCAAGGCGGGCATGAGGATCATATAGGCGGGTCTGGTCCCCTTCCCCGATAACAATTTCAATGCTCGACCTGCCAAAGAGCTTTTCGTATTCATCCAACCCCGGGCCATCGTTGAAATCGCCCATGACAATCAGGTTTTCACCCACGTCCAAGTGCTGATTGATCCGCTGGCGCAGCCACAGGCACTGGGCAAGCTGTTTGCGCCGGTTCTGAATACCGATCCGCATCGCCTGATGCGGGTTTTGTGCGCCATGTGGCGCTTTGGATTTGGCGTGAACCCCGATCATTCGTAGATCAACACCGGATTTCGTGCGAATTCCGGCCTCTAGTGGCGGCTTGGACCACGTGACATGTTCCGGCTCTGCATCAACATTGAGATCGATGTGAAACTCTCCGTCGAACCTCGGGTTCAGATCGCTGTTTGGCTCACCCAAAGGGTCGTGCCACGCGTCCATCACATCGGGATCATAAAGCAGTACGATTTCCTGCTGTGTCGTATTCGGAAACCCGATCAGAGCCTTGCGGGCACGCAGCTCGTATTGCTCTGCAAAATTCTCGAGCGCGATCACGCTGGACCGGCGCCGATTGTCGTCTGGCGCTTCGATAATCATGATCGCATCGGCGTCTAGCGCCGTAAACACAATCCCGAGGGCATCAAGCTGATCTTCGCGTTTCACGTTCTGACGACCGGACCACCGCCGGTCCAGCTGCAAATCCCCTGCGTTGTTGAACAGTTCGGTGAACCATTCGACATTGTAGGTGGCGATCCTCATTTGCTGCCTCCGTTGATTTCCTCCCAAGCCTGGTTCACCGCGATCAACCGCGCCTCGGCCAGTTTAATGGCTTCGGGAGGGACGCCGCGTGCGACCATCTGGTCAGGGTGGCATTCACGAACAGCTTTGCGCCACGCCGCGCGGATATCCTGTGCAGTGGCTTTGTGGGAAACGCCCAGAACGTCATAGGGATCACGTACAGCATCCGGCACGAACCGTGCCCTGATCTGCCGGAACCGGCGTTCATCAAATCCGAAAATTTCGGCCACACGGGCAAGGAACGCATCTTCGCCTTCGTGGTAATGGCCGTCTGCCATCGCAATATGGAACAAACCTTCCATAAGATCGCAAAGCGGCGCCGTATCATTGCGGAACATGCGGGCGACCCGCTCTGCATAGTCTTCGAACCCTGCGACGTCCTGCCGTGCAAGGTTATAAAGCCTGCCTGCCTTTGCCTCGTCTTCGGCCGCAATGGTGAATACCTCGCGAAAGGCTGTCACCTCGTCCTTTGTTACCAGCCCGTCTGCCTTGGCCATTTTTGCGCCCAAAGCGATCACAGCAATGGTGAAACCCACGGATTTTTCGGGCGCGGTACGTAGCTGATCAAACACAGCCCCAAGCCCTTCGCCCTTGCGAAGGGCGGCGATGGCATCAGCAATTCGGGTCCAGATCGACATTTGCTTTAGCGACCCCGCAGAACCGCACAGTTACGAGCACCAACTGCGCCCTCCCGCACAGACAAACCGCGCCAGCCGCATTGATGCAACCCATTTCGTGATTAAATGAACCAAAACAGCTGCAACCATCGGAAATCAAATGTCTCTTTCCAGAATTCTGGACCGTTTCTTTAAACACGAAGCCGCCGGCGGGATTATCCTCCTTTCGTCTGCCATTCTGGCAATGGCTGTCGCCAACTCTCCGTTGCGCGACCTCTATCAACATACCCTACACAGCTATTTCAGCGTGACCTTTGCAGGTCATGGTCTGGAAAAGCCGCTGATCCTCTGGATCAATGACGGCTTAATGGCTGTCTTCTTCTTTCTGATCGGTCTGGAACTGAAACGGGAGCTGCTTGAAGGGAAACTGAAAAACCCGCGTGACGTCCTCCTCCCCGGACTTGCGGCCGTGGGTGGTATGGCCGTCCCTGCACTGATCTACGTGCTTTTCAACCTTGGTGATCCCGAAGCGATGTCCGGTTGGGCTATTCCTGCTGCAACAGATATCGCCTTTGCGGTCGGTGTGTTGGCTCTGGTCGGGTCCAAAGTGCCGTCAGGCGTCAAAGTATTCCTTCTGACGCTGGCGATCCTTGATGATATGGGCGCCATCGCCATCATTGCGATCTTCCACACTGCCGACCTAAAGGTCGACTATATGTGGCTCGCGCTTATTCCCATCGCGGGACTGGCGTTGCGCAACTATCTGGGTTTTCACCGTGTGGCCCCGTCCATTCTGCTGGGCGCGATCCTCTGGCTCTTTGTTCTGAAATCCGGTGTCCACGCGACGTTGGCGGGTGTGATTACTGCATTCTTCATCCCGCTTACCGATCGCTATGGGAAATCTCCGCTGCATTCGGTCGAACATTCCCTGTCGCCCTACGTGTTCTACCTGATCATGCCGGTCTTTGCCTTTGCCAACGCAGGTGTCGTTCTGACAGGTATCTCTGTCAGTGAAATCCTCGCTCCGCTACCGGTCGGCATCGCACTCGGACTGTTCGTCGGCAAGATGATCGGTGTATTCGGCACCTCTTGGGCCATCGTCCGTATGGGACTGGCCAAGCTGCCCCACGAGGTCACATGGCGGCATATCTATGGGGTGAGCTGCCTCGCCGGTATCGGCTTTACCATGTCGCTGTTTATCGGCGGGCTGAGCTTTGGCGACGGGGACGTGATGGACAAGGTCCGTATCGGTGTTCTTGCCGGATCGATCATCTCGGCCGTTGTCGGTTATCTGGTGTTGAAATCGGCACCGTCTACAGAAGAAACCGCATAACAAAAGGGGGCCCAGTGGCCCCCTTTCATTTCTTTCCAACGTTCCGATCAGGCGCGCGCTTCGCGGATCAGGTTCAGGATATCCTGTGCAGCACTCGGGATATTCGTCCCCGGACCAAAGATCGCTTTCACGCCAGCTTTCTGCAGGAATTCGTAATCCTGCTGCGGAATAACCCCGCCACAAATTACGATGATATCCTCGGCGCCAGCCTTTTTCAGTTCATTGATCAACTGCGGTGCCAGCGTTTTGTGGCCAGCAGCTTGCGACGAAATCCCCACAACATGCACGTCATTGTCAATGGCGTCCTGTGCAGCCTCGGCTGGTGTCTGGAACAGCGGTCCCACGTCCACATCGAACCCGATGTCGGCAAAGGCCGTCGCGATAACTTTGGCACCACGGTCATGGCCGTCCTGCCCCATTTTCACGACGAGCAAACGCGGGCGGCGGCCTTCTTCTTCGGCGAATTGATCCACCGATTTCTGAATGGCGGCAAAACCTTCGTCGCCTTCATAGGCAGCCCCGTACACACCGGCGAGTGTTTTAACCTCGGCACGGTGACGACCGAATTCCTTTTCCAATG
>JBNKUW010000061.1:0-13710 GCA_050298835.1 Marivivens sp. | reverse complement strand
ATGTCCAGAGCGTTTTCCTGCAACTATATGTAATTACTACATATTATCAGAAACTCGGAAGCCGTCCGGAATATCATCGCGGCCGTTCAAAACCAGATCAGCCATCACAAATCCGATCTTCGGCGCCATACCGAAACCGATTTTAAACCCGCCGTTCGCAATGAATTCACCCGGCCGTAGCGGGTGTTCACCCAACATCGGAGCGCGGCTCTTTGCTCTTGGCCGCACCCCGGCCCAACGGTCAATGACCTCGGCGTCCGCCAGTTCGGGCATCGCTAGCTTCGCTTTGGCAATCACCTCTTCCAACTGAGTGTCCACACCGTCCGGCGTGTCAAATTCCCGCTCGCTCGTCGATCCGATCGCTACGGTTCCGTCTGCATGGGGTACAATATGCACACCGTTGGCGTATATTTGTGGACGGTTCTTCGCATCGTACCGAAGCACGGCAGATTGCCCCTTCATTCCGTTACCGATGGTTTTGCCAATTTGCTCTGATAACTCAACCAAACCGCGCCAACCGGTTGCCCACACAACCTTCCCTTCGGGCTCACCTTCGCGAACAATTTCTCCACCCTTAGCAGTGATTGCTGCCGCCAAAGCAGCCGTCGCAAGACGTGGCGCCGCACGAGCTGTCAGCGTATCGTGAACAACCCAACCCGACGGGCTGTCAGGTGACCATTCTTCGACATCAGAAACTGGAACAACATTCCATTGATACTTTCCCTGCCATAGTTCTTTGGCATTTAGCGCTCGTTTACGAGCAAGATTTACGGCAGCTTCGTCGGCTAGAGGTTGAATGCGCCCTGATCGCATGTAACCACTTTCTAATCCTCCAACTTTTGCGACCTCTGACCAAAATTCCTCAGCCATATCAAGGCTATCGAATTGGAACGCCTTTTTAGGATTCCATTGATCCGGCACATGTGGAGCAAGCGCACCGACCGTCCCTCCGGATGAACCAGTCCCGACACCGAAAGGATCGATGACACGCACTTTCGCACCCTGCCGTGCACAGCCGTAACCGACTGCAAGGCCAAAAGCCCCTGCCCCGTAGACAGTCACATCGACACTTGTCATTCTACACCCTCGCGTACATCAATTGCGCGAACCCTAGGACAAGCTATGACAAACGACCAGCCTCAAGCCGCACTGGAATGGCGTGATGGAACCATTCCGATTTCGCGACAGTTTGATGATCCCTATTTCTCGCTCGACAACGGGCTCGAGGAAACCCGCCATGTCTTTCTGGCAGGGAACGATCTCCCCGATAGGTTCGGAGGGGATTTCCGGATCGGAGAGCTCGGGTTTGGTACCGGTCTAAACTTTCTCACGACCTGGAAATCATGGGAAAATGCCGGAAGCCCGGGTTTCTTGACCTTCACCACATTTGAAGCTTTTCCGATGACAGCCACAGATACTGAAATCGCTCTACGCGCTTTCCCCGAGGTCGCACCGATGGCTGAACGGATGATTGATGGTCTCCGGAAGGGAAATACTGTTTTTGGCAATGTCCGACTTGAGATTATTCACGGCGACGTCCGTGAAACACTTCCTACATCAGACCTAAAAGCTGATGCTTGGTTTCTTGATGGTTTCAGCCCGGCAAAGAATCCTGAAATGTGGGGCGCAGATCTTTTGGCAGAGATCGGTCGCCATACTGCACAGCACGGAACGCTTGCAACCTATACCGCCGCAGGTCATGTACGGCGCGCTCTCGAAGATGCTGGTTTTGAAATCACACGGACTCCCGGTTATGGCCGCAAGCGTCACATGACCAGAGGCATCCTGAAATGAGCACGCCGAACAACCGACACGGCATCATCTTGATGATCCTCGTGACACTTATCTTCGCTGCACAGGACGGAGTGTCCCGACATTTGGGCGATAGCTATGATGTCCGAATGGTTGTGATGATCCGATTTTGGTTCTTTGCGGCTTTTGCGCTGTTTTTGGGATACCGCTCTACAGGTTCCGTTTTTGGTGGTTTGCGCACCACACAACCGTTTGTTCAAGCGTTTCGGAGCCTTCTCATTGTCGTAGAGATTTGCCTCATGCTGATGTCCTTCGTGAAGGTCGGGCTCGTTGAATCTCACGCCATTTTCGCAGTGTACCCTCTGCTTATTGCAGCTCTTTCCGGTCCATTTCTTGGTGAATCTGTCGGGTGGCGGCGTTGGATGGCAATCGGTATCGGCTTTTCCGGAGTGTTAATTATTCTGCAGCCATCCGATGGGGTGTTTTCAGTCCATTCGCTTTGGGCTGTTTCGGCCGCACTCCTCTTTGCGCTCTATGGGTTGATGAACCGTTTTGCCGCCCGCAAAGACTCCTCTCTAACGTCTTTTGTCTGGATGGGAGTCTTCGGCGGTATCGCCATGACAGCGATTGGCATTTGGTACTGGATGCCTATGACGCCAGTCGATTGGATATGGATGCTCGCTCTCTGTTTTGTCGGTGTGATCGGGCACTACCTGTTGATCCGCGCCTACGAAGTCGCAGAAGCAAGCGCAATCCAACCGTTTGCCTATTTCCAGCTTCCTTTCGCGTCCGGAATTGGTGTGCTCGTTTTCAACGACGCCCTGCGCATGAACGTGGTGATCGGCGCAACCATCGTGGTTGCGGCAGGTGTCTTTGCCTTGGTCCGAGAACAGATTTCGAAACGTCGAACACGTTAGTCCCGCGCAACAGGTCGGGGTACCACTGTCGGAGCAAGATCGCTCGCGTCAACGATCGCTGTCGGATCATCTCCCCAAGGACGAGCGACGGGGCGCAGGATAGGTTTTTCGCCGATCAACAATTCGGTAAATCGAACTGGTCCGATGACGCCCCCTAACCGCGCCTGATAGATCGGAATCGATTCCGTCACCCGCTGCACATAGTTACGGGTTTCCCTGAACGGGATAGCTTCGATCCAATCGACCACATCGATCTCACCCAACCGCGGATCGCCGCGTTCGTCATTCCAGTCTCTTGGACGGCTAGGGCCCGCATTGTATCCGGCAGCAATCATTGCTGGCGTCGGGCCGAATTCTTCTTCCAACATGGAAAGGTATTTTGACCCGAGAGTAGCATTGTATTGCCAGTCTTCGGTAAGTCGGCCCCGACTGTACGGCAGGTTCAACTCTCCAGCGACTTCCTCTGCAGTACCTGGCATCAACTGCATTAGTCCCAAGGCACCGACAGCGCTTCCGACAACGTAATTGAACTCGCTCTCTCGTCTGGCAATAGACAGCGCCAACTCTGGCGCCACTGGTAGGTCCAGATTACGCAAGTCATGCAGCGGGAAATAGAGATCGGGAATTATCATACCCCGCGACGCCGCAGACTTCCCGAGGATCAGCATGAAAAACGGATCGTTGCGCCGTGCGAGCTCCGCCCCAAGCGTCCCTATGGCCGTTCGATCTAGTGTCCGGCCAAGCTGAGCAAAGAACAGTACCGCCGATCCCCGTTCTCCGGCATCCAACAGCAAAAAAGCCGCTTTGACGGTTTCATCCTGCGCAAGAGTGGACCCCTCAAAAGGAGGAAAGCTCTCTCCTCCAGCGAGAGAGGCATCCAGCGGTAAACCCAGTTTTTCCGCCGCCAACAAACCGTAAAAAGCTGTCTGGTAATTTGCTGCATCTGCGTAGGCAACCGCGGCACTGGTTGCGTCTCCCAATGCTTCGTACGTACGTCCCATCCAGTAAGATGCACGAGAATTAGAAATCGGACTGTCTACCGCCGCTTTGACATCTTCGAAATGGGTCAGCGCATCCTCGGGCCGATCAAGGTACCGCAACGCAATATAACCTGCGAGCCATTCTAGATCGGCATATTGTTCGCCATCATCTGGAACTAGATGATGCGCACTGGCGAGATGGTAGGCAGAGTCATATCGGCCTTCGCGCATTTCCCATCGCGCATGAGACCTCCGCCATCCCGCCCACCGAAACGGTTGGGCAAGGAGATCGGCATCGTCGGTCCGGCCGGTAAGGATTGCGACAGCGTCTGTCCGGTCCCCTCGGTCAGAAAGGAAATTAAATCGGTCATAAGCAAGCCCTGCATCCGTCAGCAATTCCCGAGGAACAGCAGAAAGCTTTTCGCCCCAATCAGACGATTTCCGAATTAGCGCCAATCGCGCTTCGATCAGTGCAGAATTATCAGATGATAATTCCGGTAGAAGCCGCTCTGCATCATCAACTTTCCACCTCCAGAGCATCGCATCCGCCCGCTGCATATGAAGGTCCGCCAGATCACCACCGAATTCGGCAAGGATCATTTCGTGTTCTTCTTCGGTCAGCCCGTATTTCAGCCAAATGTTGCGAATGACTTCTCGCGCTTCATCAGCAAGGCCAGTTTCCCGCAATGCAATTGCAAGCCGATATCCGCCGGTCCCAGTCTCGGGCTCAGTACCGTCAAACCACGACAGCACTTCCTGTGCGGGCGTCGTATCAAGAATCGACCTTTCTCCTTCCCCTCTCAACCGGGCCATACCGGGCCAGTCTGGGTGAGCAGATGTAAAGGCAACGTAGTCAGCGAACTCCGCTTCACCTTCTTCTCGCAAACGGGTCCATGTGATTAAGTCGTGTGCCAAAAGATCAAGCCCGACAAGCTGATAGGCTGCGTTCCAGTCGCCACCCTTTCCAGCAGCAAACGCATTGGGGAGAAAGTCATCCTGTGCGAACACCCCCGTCGGTGCCAACACCGAAAGACAGACAGCAATTACACTGGCACGCATTCGCTTCATCAATATCTGCCCCTTTTTTACTTCAGCGTAACTTAGCCCTCACAAAGCACAACTCACAAACTTGGCAATCGGCAAAAACGCGTCTAGTGTCCGCGCGTTTTAATCAAGGGCGATTCAAGCCCTCACAACAAGGAAGCGTGTCATGCTCAAAGGGTCTATGCCAGCACTGGTAACGCCGTTCAAAGACGGCCAAGTGGATCTGGACACGCTCAAGAAACTTGTTGAGTGGCACATTGAACAGGGCACCCATGGGCTCGTCCCCGTTGGCACCACGGGCGAAAGCCCGACGCTCAGCCATGAGGAGCACGATCTGGTTGTTGCGACCGTGATCGCACAAGCCGCGGGTCGCATTCCGGTTGTTGCCGGTGCAGGGTCCAACAACACCATCGAAACCGTCCGACTGGTCCAAGCTGCCAAAGACGCCGGTGCGACGGCTGCATTGGTCGTGACCCCCTACTACAACAAGCCGACGCAGAAAGGCCTGATCGCCCACTTTACGGCGGCGGCTGAAATCGGCCTGCCGATCGTGATCTATAACATCCCCGGTCGTTCGGTCATCGACATGACCCCGAAAACCATGGGCGAATTGGCAAAACTACCCGAGATCGTGGCCGTCAAAGACGCGACCGGCGATCTTAGCCGTGTTCCCAAATGCCGTATCACCTGTGGCCACGATTTCATCCAACTGTCTGGTGAAGACGCCACAGCACTGGGCTTTAACGCCCACGGCGGTCAGGGCTGTATTTCGGTCACGGCGAACGTTGCTCCGAAACTCTGTGCAGAGTTCCAGAACGCAACACTCGATGGCGATTACAAAACTGCGCTGAAGTATCAGGACCGTCTGATGCCGCTGCACGACGAGATCTTTATGGAGCCAGGCGTTGTTGGTGTGAAATACGCGATGAGCCTGTTGGGCCTCTGCAACGAAGATGTCCGCTCTCCGCTGACACCGCTCGAAGACAGTACCAAAGAAGCCGTCCGCGCAGCGATGGTCCATGCTGGCCTTCTGAACTAAATGATTTGCGGCGAGGGTAACCTCGCCGCGTCAACCAATCCGCGGCTTGATCGATTCAACTTGGCTTTTCCGGATGTAGCGCATGGTTTCGACCATAACTGCAGTCGTGAACCCGATATTCAGCAACCCGTTCGTCGCTGCCATACCACCTAAAAGTTCCCATTCCGGCGGAAGCAGCAGGTCTCCGAACCCGAGCGTTGTAAAACAGGTCAGCGAAAAATAGATGGCCCGCTCAATGCTCGGAAACAGATCCAACCCACGCATCACCAATGCCCATAGCCAAACACTCACAGTGACCTGCGCAAGGACGGCGCACGAAGCGGCTGACAACAGGAACAAAAGCTTTGGACTGTGCGGTTCACGGCGTAGCCAAGTTTCCAACCGAGCGATCGAATACTCGAGTATTAAAAACACTACGCCTGCCAGAAAAATCGACAGGAGCATTAGACAGGTTCCAAGAGCCAATTGAACGAACATTGCAAACCGCGTTGAATCAGAGTTGCACTAAAATACCCATGAACAAGTGCATTACCATAGCGGGCTTGCTCCTTTTCCACAGAGCCCCTATCTGGGTGTGACTATGGCCAAGAAACCTGAAAATACGAACTACAAGGTCATCGCTGAAAACCGGCGTGCCCGTTACGACTATGCCATCGAGGACGACCTCGAAGTTGGCATCGTTCTTATGGGGTCCGAGGTTAAGTCGCTCCGTGCCGGTGGCTCCAATATCGCCGAAAGCTATGCCAGCGTTGACGATGGAGAACTGTGGCTTACCAATTCCTACATAGCCCCCTATGCGCAGGCAAAAACGTGGAAGCACGACGAGCGGCGCAAGCGCAAACTCCTCTGTTCACGCAAAGAGCTGTCAAAACTATGGAATGCCACCCAACGGCAGGGTATGACGCTCGTCCCGTTGGTGATGTACTTCAATGACCGTGGACTGGTGAAGCTGAAGATCGGCGTCGCCAAGGGGAAAAAGAACCACGACAAACGGGCCAGCGACGCAAAACGTGACTGGAATCGCCAGAAACAGCGACTCTTACGGCACAACGAGTGACCACCCTAGGGGACGATGAACGTTGGGTTCCCCATGACTTCTGACTTCAAACCAGTTCAACTTCATTCGTTGGAGGTGATCTTCGACGACGGAGAAGGAGTAAGGTATGGAAAGTCTGATTATGCAACTGGTCGCCGGCGCGGTCGGTGGGAACGCTGCGGGCGCAGTTTTTAAAAACCTGTCACTGGGAACTATTGGCAACTCTATCGCTGGTATTGTCGGCGGCGGTTTAGGCGGTCAATTGATCGGTATGGTCCTAGGCGGCGCGGGTATGGGCGACGCTGCGGCCGGAATGGGCGGCCTTGGTGATATCATCGGTCAAGTTGCAGGTGGCGGCGTCGGTGGCGGCGTTGTCATGGCTGTGATTGGCATGATTAAAAGCAAAATGTCCTAATTTCCAAGCGAGGCTCCCTTTGGTGCCTCGCTTTTTGTGGTGCAAAGGGTCACTACCCTTGCGTCAGTAGGTGGACAACGATAGTCAGCGTCTGACTTCCCATATGGAAACCAAGGTGCGACTATGACAATCGGCTTTGAGGATGATCCGCGAACGCTCGTTTCGACCAAATGGTTGGCCGACCATCTAAAAGATGCCGACCTGCGCATTCTGGATGCGTCGTGGTATTTGCCAAACGACGAACGCGACCCCCGTACCGAATATGACCGCCAGCACATTGCAGGTACCCGTTTCTTTGATATCGATGAAATCGCCGATTTGCGTTCGGATTTGCCGCATGTGGTTCCTCCCGTCGAAAAATTCCTGAGCCGCGTCCGCGCCATGGGTGTAGGCGATGGACATCAAGTGGTCGTCTACGACGGCGCCGGTCTGTTTTCCGCAGCCCGTGTCTGGTGGCTATTCCGCCTGATGGGTCACAATAACATCGCCGTGTTAGACGGCGGCCTTCCCAAATGGCTTGCTGAGGGTCGCCCCGTAACTGCGGCTGCGCCTGTTATTCGCGATCGTCACATGTTGGCAGATTACCAACAGCATATGATCAAGGACGTGACCGAGGTCGCTCGGGCCGCCAAACTACGCGATTACGAAATTATCGATGCTCGTGCAGCCGATCGGTTCTATGGCCGCGTGCCTGAACCCCGCGAAGGACTTCGTTCCGGCCATATACCGGGATCGAAAAACGTCCCCTTCAACACGCTACTCGCGGCAAATGGTACATTGAAGCCAGCCCTCGAACTTCGGAAGATCTTCGAAGCAGCCGGTGTCGATTTGTCGAAACCGGCTATTACCTCTTGCGGATCAGGGGTAACTGCTGCTGTGCTATGCTTAGCCATGGAACGCATGGGCAAGACCGATCACGCAATTTACGATGGCTCATGGTCCGAATGGGGCATGTACGCCGACCTTCCTATCGCTACCGGAGACGAATGATGTTCGAGCATCTGACCGAACTACCCGCTGACAAAATCCTCATGCTGATGCAGGCATACAAGGATGATCCCCGCGACGACAAAATTGACCTTGGCGTTGGCGTTTACAAAGACGCCGAAGGCGTCACACCGGTCATGAAGGCTGTCAAAGCCGCCGAGAAAAAGATCTGGGAAGAACAGCAATCAAAATCCTACACCTCGCTCGCTGGTGAACCGCTGTACGTCGAGGGTATGATCGATCTGGTTCTGGCTGGTGCAGTTGCCCGTGAACGTATCGGTGGCGTGACTACTCCCGGCGGTACAGGCGCAATCCGGCAGGCACTGGAACTGATCAAACGCACCTCGCCCGAGGCAACCGTTTGGGTATCGAACCCGACATGGCCGAACCACGTTTCAATCCTGAACTATCTGGGCATGTCCCACACGCCTTACACCTACTTCAGCACCGAAACTCGTGACGTCGATTTCGACGGCATGATGGCTGATCTGGCGAACGTTAAGGCGGGCGACGTGATCCTGCTCCACGGTTGCTGCCACAACCCGACCGGTGCGAACCTGAACGAGGACCAGTGGAAACAAGTCGTCGCCCTGATCAACGAAAAAGGCGCCGTGCCGCTGATCGACATCGCTTACCAAGGTTTTGGTGACGGCCTTGACGCTGACGCCGCCGCAACCCGCCTGGTTGCCGGTTCAGTTGACGAATGCATGATCGCCGCATCCTGTTCGAAAAACTTCGGTATCTACCGCGAACGCACCGGTATTCTGATGGCTATAGGCAAGGACGCAGCGACAGGCAAACTGGCGCAAGGTACGCTGCAGTTCCTGAACCGTCAGAACTATTCGTTCCCGCCGGATCACGGTGCCCGTATAGTTGCGACGATCCTCAACGACGCCGACCTGCGCAAGATGTGGGAAGACGAACTCGAAGAGACCCGCCTGTCGATGCTGAACCTGCGTCAGCAACTGGCCGATGAACTGAAGCGGCTGACAAACTCTGACCGGTTCGAATTCATCGCCAAACACCGCGGCATGTTCAGCCAGATCGGCACCACGCCCGAAAAAGTTGAACAGATGCGCGCAGAAAGCGGGATTTACATGGTCAGTGATAGCCGCTTGAACATTGCAGGCCTGAACGAAACCACCGTTCCGCTGCTCGCCCAGGCAATCGTGAAGGCCGGCGTCTGATTTCAGAGCCAATCCACTAAAGCCTCAAACGCCCGTCGCATCTGCGGCGGGCGTTTTCCTTTGATCATCCGGCAAACAAAAAACCCGGGCGCGAACGCCCGGGTCGGTCTGCCACAAGGACAGGATGGAGGAGGGCATTAGCCCTTAGAGAACTCAGGGTAAGCTTCCATACCCAGTTCAGCCATGTCGAGGCCGTTGATCTCGTCTTCTTCGCTGACGCGGATACCGGTGACAGCTTTGAGGATGAACCAAACGATACCGGACACAACGAAGGTGAAGATACCGACAACCATGATACCGTAGAGCTGAGTGCCGAAGGATGCATCAGGGTTGGTGAACGCTACAGCGATGGTACCGTAGATACCACAGACGAGGTGAACAGGGATCGCACCCACAACGTCGTCGAGCTTCATTTTGTCGAGCAGCGGAACAACGAGGACAACCAGAAGACCACCGAATGCACCGATCAGAGTTGCTGCACCAAGGGTCGGGGTCAGCGGTTCAGCGGTGATCGAAACCAGACCAGCCAGTGCGCCGTTGAGAACCATGGTCAGGTCGACCTTTTTGTAGAGAAGCTGGGTCGCGATCATTGCTGCTACTGCACCGCCAGCTGCTGCTGCGTTGGTGTTTGCAAAGATACGGGAGATGTCAGCCACGTCGCCTACAGTGCCCATAGCGAGCTGGGATGCGCCGTTGAAGCCGAACCAACCGAGCCACAGGATGAACGTACCAAGAGTTGCAAGCGTGAGGTTGGAACCCGGGATCGGGACGGTTTTGCCGTCTTTGTATTTACCGATACGCGGACCGAGGATCAGCAGACCAGCCAGAGCAGCCCAACCACCTACAGAGTGCACAACGGTCGAACCTGCGAAGTCAAGGAAGCCCATTGCGTCAAGGAAGCCACCGCCCCATTTCCACGACGCCTGCAGCGGGTAGATGATTGCGGTCAGGACAACGGTAAAGGCAAGGAATGGCCACAGTTTAATACGCTCAGCCAGTGTACCCGAAACGATGGATGCAGTGGTTGCACAGAACATCAACTGGAAGAAGAAGTCCGAACCAGTGGATGCGTAGCCGTAGTCATCTGCGCCTTCACGAGCAACGCCAACAGCTTCGAGCGCCGCAGTCGACCAGACGCCCGACAGGACACCGTCAATGGACCATGTGCCCAGCGGGTACATCAGGTTGTAGCCGATAAGATAGTAGAAGATCGCTGCCAACGAAAAGAGCGCGACGTTCTTGGTCAACTGCATCGCTACGTTCTTGGTACGAACGAGGCCAGCCTCGAGCATGGCAAAGCCCGCAGCCATCCAGAACACAAGGAAGCCACCGATCAGGAACAGCAGAGAGTTGAAGATGAAAATGGTGTCCGAAGCAGCATCGATGCCGGCCACCGGACCTTCTTCCTGGGCAAAGCCCATCGCCGGGAGCGCCATAAGCGCAACGGCCGGGAGGAGTTTAGTGAGTTTCATGATTTTTCCCCTGATGCGCGACTTAGAGCGCTTCGTCGTTAGTTTCGCCGGTGCGCACACGAAGAGCGCTCTCGACATCGAGAACAAAGATTTTACCGTCGCCGATTTTGTCGGTCTTCGCGGTCGACGCGATGGTCGATACGATTTGATCAACCATGTTGTCCGGCACGACGATCTCGAGTTTGACTTTCGGAACAAAGTTCACGGCGTATTCAGCGCCGCGGTAGATTTCGGTGTGACCGGACTGGGACCCAAAGCCCTTGATTTCGGTCACCATCATGCCACGAACGCCAGCAGTGGTTACGGCTTCGCGAACCTCCTCCAGCTTGAACGGCTTGATTGTTGCGATGATCAGTTTCACGTTCTTCCCCTTGCGAATTAACTGGGACGACCCTAAGTCGGATCGCGCATCGATACTCAGCGCGGCATTTGCCTGTTCTTCAAGCAAACCAGGGGTCATAAACGGGGTGGGTTGCGGCATTTCTGCACAAAAATTATACATTTTGTGCATCATGATTAATTATTAGTCAGATAAAAATACCGTCCGCGCTGGTTCTTCTGCCTCAACATTCCTGTCGGGGACGAGTAGAATCCCCCAAAGCAAATAAGAAAGAGCAGAAAATGAGCGGTACGGGACGCAAACGCCCAACGCTGGTGGCGGAGAAACGCTATACCTCGCGGCAGGCACCCAAGAAGCCTAAAAAGCCGGCACCAAAGCCGCGCAAACACCGACAGGCCAAACGCGGTCGGGGACCGCTGGGTTGGCTCCTCGCTTTGTTCGGGTTTCTGGCCCGATTCTTTTTCAAGGTATTCTTTAGCGGTGGCATCATCGTCGCGTTGATTATCGCTGCTGCGGTTTTCTATACTTCAACCAAACTCCCTGATGCGTCATCCCTAATTGACGGGCGTGCGCGGGGATCGGTAACGATGATTGACGCAAACGGACGGGACTTTGCTTGGCGAGGTGATCAGTTCGCTGGCGTCATCACGGCCCAATCCGTTTCGCCAAACCTACGGAACGCTGTCGTCGCGACCGAGGATAAACGGTTCTACCGTCATTTTGGTGTCTCACCACGCGGGATCGCAGGGGCAATACGGGCGAACCTCGCAGCCGGAAACGGAGCTCTGTCGGGGGCAGGTGGTTCGACCATCACGCAACAGACCGCAAAGCTCCTTTGTCAGGGACGGCCTTTCGATGCCGATATCTGGGAAAACGAGACCGCCTACGAGGCCGACTGTCGCCGGACGACATTGTGGCGCAAAATAACCGAAGCAATCTACGCCATGGCGATGGAAGTCCGCTATACAAAGGACGAAATCCTCACGCTTTATCTGAACCGGTCTTATCTGGGTGCTGGAACACGCGGCTTCGAAGCCGCTGCCCAGCGGTATTTCGGCGTGTCAGCAGCAGATGTGTCGCCCGCACAAGCCGCTTTGCTTGCTGGTCTCCTCAAAGCACCGTCCTCTTATGCGCCGACAACCAATCTGCAACGCAGTTGGGACCGCGCAAGCGTCGTCGTACGCCTGATGGAAGATCAAGGCTACATTACCGCTGCACAGGCTCAAGACGCGTTGGACCACCCTGCCCAACTGTCTGAAACCGCGCGCGCCCGTGAGGGAGGATATTTCGCGGATTGGGTCATGGACACCACGCCGAGCTACTTTGCGAGCGACACCACAGAAGACGTCATTATCAAGACAACTTTCGATCCTCGCATCCAACGGGCCGCCGAAGAAGCACTGGATTGGGTCTTTGAAAATCGTATCCGCGAAGGCTCCGAAGCGCAGGCTGCAATTGTTGTCATGTCCGCGGATGGCGCTGTCCGCGCAATGGTCGGCGGACGTAATATCTCAATCGGCGGACAGTTCAACCGCGCCACACAAGCACTTCGACCAACTGGGTCTTTGTTCAAGCCGTTTATCTATGCAGCAGCCCTGGAACTGGGCCACACGCCAATGGAGATCATAAATGACGAACCATTGTGCATGAACATTCCCGGATCTGGCGAATGGTGTCCACGGAACTACGACCGTGAATTCAAAGGCCCGATAACCCTGACTCAAGCCTTGTATGAAAGCCGCAACATTCCGGCGATCCTGTTGTCGGAAAGTGTCGGACGCGAGGCCGTTCAGTCAATTGCAACTGGGTTTGGCATCCAATCTGATTTGGCAGACGGCCCTGCGTTAGCTTTGGGTGTGTCAGAATCCACACTGGTCGAAATGACGGGCGCCTACGCCGGTATCCTGAATGGTGGGTCATCCGTAACACCCTACGGGCTCGAGGAATTGAGCCTACGCCGGAACGCCTCTGTCCCGCTGATGGGAAGCGGAGGCGGTATCGGAGAGCGGGTTATCCGTGACGAGAACGCAAAACTTCTGACATGGATGATGCATCAGGTTGTCGAACAAGGCACCGGTCAGAGGGCGAAAATCGAAGGCTGGCAGATCGCGGGCAAGTCCGGCACCACTCAGGGTGCGCGCGACGCATGGTTCATTGGCTTTACCGGTGACTACGTCACGGGTGTTTGGATGGGCTATGACAACAACACGCCACTGACGGGGGTCACTGGTGGTGGCCTGCCGGCTACAATCTGGCACGAAACCATGACGCGCGTTCTGGACGGAATGATCCCTGTACCGCTCCCGATGACTGCGCCGAGCGGGGAAGAAGCTGGTCCGGTGATGTCAGATTCTCAAGCGCAGCAGTTGATCGAACTGATCCTTCGGGACCTGCAAGCACAACAGAACTAAAAGAGGGGCCTATCGGCCCCTCCGTTTAACCCCCTCGGTAGAGGTCGTCTTCGAACTCAGAACTATCTATACCCAAAGCCTCCAGTCCACTTTCAAGGTGGTCCGATAGATGCGGAGATCCTTTGAGGTA
>JBNKUW010000060.1:0-13750 GCA_050298835.1 Marivivens sp. | reverse complement strand
TGCATCCCCGACAATCAGCAGGCTCTCTGAACCGCCGCGCACTTCGAAAGAGGTATGGCCAGGAGTATGCCCGTAGGTGCCGTATGCGGCGACGCCGGAAATAATTTCGTCACCGTTCTCAAACGTCTCCAGAACACCTTCGATGGCGTTGAGATTGCGAATTGCACCTGCTGCAAACGCGAGCCGTTCCTGACCAATGGAGTCAGGTGTGGTCGGGTCCAGCCAATAGTCCCGTTCAACACGGTTGATGAGGTGGGTGGCGTTATAGAACGTGGGTTCGTCAAAATCGTCCAGTACGCCCCATAGGTGATCGGGGTGCGCGTGGGTAAAGACCACATGAGTGACGTCTTCGGGTGCGACACCCAGCGTTTCGAGCGACGTCAAAAGACCACCAGCGCTGGGCATGAATTTCCCGCCAGAGCCTACGTCGAAAAGCACGGTGTTGGTTCCGTCGCGCAAAAGCGTGACGTTGCAATCCGGGGTGAACTGATCGGTTCCCAGTCCGTAGCGGGCAAGGATTTCTTCTGCATCACCGACATGACTGGCAAGGATCATTTCTGCCGGAAGCGTAAGATGGCCGTCTGACAGCGTGTCGATTTTCAGGTTGCCCAGTTCGACAGATGCGAGGCTGCGAAGCGGCAATGTCCCGGCGAGCGCGGCGCTCCCCAAGATGACGGAGCGGCGGGTGATGTTCATGGTGACTCCTCCCAAATCACATTCGAATTTATGTATATGTATAGGAACTTCAAACGCTACGCCAGTCTTTGCAGAGAGGTCGCAAATGAATTGCATAAAGTCGGATTTCAGTGCTAGACAGCGGGTGAAAAATTTCCTATCGGAAACATACGTGTTCGGGAGAGCTGGACAACCAGCGCCGAAGGAGCAACCGCCCCGGTAAACTCTCAGGCAAATGGACCGACGCGTGCGACACTCTGGAGAGTGGTGCTTTGCACCCGCCGAAGGGATAACGATCTCAGGCGACAGGACAGAGGGGGCATCGAAACACGGGCAATCTACGGCCCGGATGCTGGAGGCGGAATGAGCGATTTGAAACGCACGGGGCTATACGACCTACATGTGGAACTCGGGGCGAAAATGGTGCCCTTTGCTGGCTATGAAATGCCGGTTCAGTACCCTCTGGGGGTCATGAAAGAGCACCTTTGGACACGGGAACATGCAGGGCTTTTCGACGTGAGTCACATGGGGCAGGTGATCCTGCGTGGTGACAACGTTGCACCTTCATTTGAACGCATCGTTCCGATGAGTGTGCAGGGTCTGAAAGAAGGCCGTCAGCGCTATGGGCTTTTCACAAATGACGAAGGCGGGATTCGTGACGACCTGATGTTTGCCAACAGAGGTGACCATCTGTTCGTAGTCGTGAACGCGGCGTGTCGTGATGCTGATATCGCGTATATGCGCGAAAGCCTCGACGGGATTGAGGTCGAGGAAATCACCGATCGTGCGTTGATCGCTCTTCAGGGGCCGTCGGCAGAGACGGCTCTGCAAAAGCACGCCAACGTCGCTGAAATGAACTTTATGGATGTCACCGTCCTACCAAGTGCGTTTGGCGAACTGTGGGTTTCGCGGTCAGGCTACACCGGTGAAGACGGTTTCGAAATCTCGGTTGCAAACGATCAGGCAGAAGCCTTTGTGCGCAGTTTGCTTGACGATTCAGAGGTTGAAGCGATTGGTCTGGGCGCGCGGGATAGTTTGAGACTTGAGGCGGGCCTGTGCCTCTACGGATCGGACATCGACACGACGACAACTCCGATTGAAGCTGATCTGAAATGGGCGATCCAGAAAGTGCGCCGTGAAGGTGACCGGAAAGGTGGCTTCCCGGGTGCTGATCGCATTCTTGAAGAGTTTGAAAATGGTTCCGCGCGTCTTCGTGTGGGCCTGAGACCGGAAGGCCGTGCGCCGATGCGTGCACATACGCCACTGTTTGCTGCCGAAACCGGTGGCGACCCGATTGGTGAAGTGACGTCAGGAGCTTTTGGGCCGAGCATCGAAGCGCCGATGTCGATGGGCTATGTGCCCGCGAATCTAGCGGCCGAGGGCACAACGATCTGGGGCGAAGTGCGTGGAAAACGCTTGCCGGCTAAAGTGGTGTCACTACCATTCCGTCCAACAACTTATAAACGCTGATTTCCGACAGGAGTTACACACATGAAATACACCGAAGAACACGAATGGCTGCGCGTTGACGGGGATTTGGTCATTGTTGGCATTACAGATCACGCAAGCGAACAGCTGGGCGACATCGTGTTTGTCGAACTGCCCGAAGAAGGCACCGAAGTTTCCAAAGACGATGAAGTCGTTGTGATCGAGTCTGTAAAAGCGGCCTCTGACATTCTGGCCCCGCTTGATGGCGAAATCGTCGAAGTGAACGAAGTTCTGGCCGAAAATCCGGCGCTGGTAAACGAAGACCCGCTCAACGACGGTTGGTTTTTCAAGATGAAGATCGCCGACCTATCCGTGCTCGACGATTTCATGGACGAAGCCGCGTATAAAGAACACATCGGCTAATCCTTTGTCCTTTTATGGACGCTTTTCAAAACAATGCTAGGGGCGTGTCTCACGCCCCTCCGGCCACGGTTTTTTCTCTGAGGACCCATCATGCCGTTCAAACCGATCGATTACCTTCCTTATGATTTTGCCAATCGCCGTCACATCGGACCGTCTCCGGCCGAGATGGAGGAGATGCTTCGCGTGGTCGGTGTGCAAAGCCTCGACCAGTTGATCGAAGAGACAATCCCAGCGTCGATCCGGCAAGAGGGTGCATTGGATTTCGGAAAGCCGAAATCCGAAGGGGAACTGCTCTACTATCTTGGGAATGTGGCCAAGCGGAACAAACCTATGACATCGCTGATCGGGCAGGGGTTTTATGGAACGGTGACCCCGCCTGCCATCCAGCGCAACATTCTTGAAAATCCTGCATGGTACACGGCCTACACGCCCTACCAGCCCGAGATTTCGCAAGGCCGTCTTGAGGCGCTTTTGAACTATCAGACTATGATCTGTGATCTGACGGGTCTGGAAATTGCAAACGCGTCGCTTCTTGACGAAGCGACTGCGGCCGCAGAGGCAATGACAATGGCGCAGCGCGTCGCAAAGAGCAAAGCCACTGCATTCTTTGTCGATGAAAACTGCCATCCGCAGAACATCGCTGTGATTCAGACGCGGGCGGAACCTCTCGGGATTGAAGTGATCGTCGGTGCGCCAGAAGACCTGAACGCGGAAGAGGTCTTTGCTGCGGTATTCCAGTATCCGGGAACCTACGGCCATGTCCGTGACTTTACCGATCAGATCGCCGCGCTTCATGCCGCAAAAGCCATCGGGATCGTTATCGCCGATCCGCTTGCCCTGACCTTGCTCAAAGAGCCTGCCGCCATGGGCGCAGATATCGCCGTCGGTTCGACGCAGCGGTTCGGTGTACCTATCGGGTACGGAGGGCCTCACGCGGCCTATTTCGCCTGCAAGGATGCCTATAAACGCGCGATGCCGGGTCGGATCGTCGGTGTTTCAGTGGATAGCCGTGGTGGCCGCGCGCTGCGCCTTGCCTTGCAAACCCGTGAACAGCACATCCGCCGCGAAAAAGCGACGTCGAACGTCTGTACCGCTCAGGCGCTCCTTGCGGTGATGGCTTCTATGTACGCGGTATTCCACGGTCCCGAAGGGCTCCGTGCGATTGCGCAGCGTATCCATCGTAAGACGGTGCGTTTGGTCAAAGGCTTGCAGGCTGCCGGTTTTGAGATCGAGCCGCAGGACTATTTCGACACGATCACCGTCGAGGTTGGTCCGCTACAAGGCACGGTTATGAAGTCCGCCGTGGAAGAGGGGATCAACCTTCGCAAAGTCGGTGCAACCAAAGTCGGGATCAGCCTTGATGAGCGGACCCGCCGCACGACCATTGAAGCGGTCTGGCGTGCTTTCGGCATTAACCGCAAAGATGACCATCTCGAGCACGATTATCACATTCCGGAAGATATGACGCGGGAAACCGGCTACCTTGATCATCCGATCTTCCACATGAACCGCGCAGAAACCGAAATGATGCGGTATATGCGACGGCTGTCGGATCGTGACCTTGCTCTTGACCGCGCAATGATCCCTCTGGGGTCTTGTACGATGAAGTTGAACGCAGCAGCGGAAATGATGCCGCTTACCTGGCCGGAATTTGCATTCCTGCACCCGTTTGCCCCGATCGATCAGGCGCAAGGGTATCAGGACATGATCGCCGACCTGAGCGCAAAGCTCTGCGCTATTACAGGCTATGACGATATGTCGATGCAGCCGAACTCCGGTGCGCAGGGTGAATATGCGGGGCTTTTGACGATTGCGGCCTATCACAAGGCAAACGGCGATCATGACCGGAAAATCTGTTTGATCCCTGTCTCCGCACACGGGACCAACCCCGCTTCGGCACAAATGGCTGGCATGGATGTGGTCGTTGTGAAGTCAGCCAAGAACGGTGACATCGACGTCGAAGACTTCCGCGCCAAGGCAGAGAAAGCGGGCGACAAGCTTGCGGCCTGTATGATCACCTACCCGTCGACCCACGGTGTGTTCGAGGCGTCGATCGCCGAGATCTGCGACGTCGTCCACGAGAACGGCGGCAAGGTCTATCTCGACGGCGCGAACCTGAACGCGCTGGTGGGGCTCTGCCGGCTGGCCGAGTTCGGCGCCGACGTCTGCCACCTGAACCTGCACAAGACATTCTGCATTCCCCAGGGTGGCGGTGGTCCCGGCATGGGACCGATCGGGGTGAAATCGCATCTTGCTCCGTTCCTGCCAGGGCACCCTGAAACCGGTGGCCAGACAGGCCCTATTTCGGCTGCTCCTTGGGGGTCTGCGTCGATCCTGCTCATTTCGTGGGCCTATGTGTTGATGATGGGCGGGCAGGGTCTGACCCAAGCGACAAAGGTTGCGATCCTGAATGCCAACTATATCGCGAAGCGGTTGGAACAGGGCTATGGCGTTCTGTTCAAGGGAAACAACGGGCGCGTCGCTCACGAGTGTATCCTTGACACCCGCCCGTTTGATGAAAGCGCTGGTATCACTGTAGACGATATTGCGAAGCGGCTTATGGACAACGGTTTCCATGCCCCAACGATGAGCTGGCCTGTTGCGGGAACATTGATGGTTGAACCGACCGAGTCCGAGACGAAGGCAGAGCTTGACCGGTTTATCGACGCAATGCTGTCGATCCGGACAGAAATCGACAAGGTGGCTGACGGAACATGGCCTGCAGACAACAACCCGTTGAAGAATGCGCCGCACACTGTTGAGGACCTCGTTGGAGAGTGGAAACGCCCCTACACCCGAGAAGAGGCGTGTTATCCGGCGGGATCGTTCCGTGTCGATAAATACTGGGCGCCGGTAAATCGCGTGGACAATGTTTGGGGGGATCGGAACCTCATGTGCATTTGTCCGCCGCTGAGTAACTACGAAAACAGCTAACCCCTGAAGCCCGCGAATGTCGCGGGCTTCTTAATTTTCGTGTCGCGTGAAAAGTTGACCTTACGTCATCTGGCTGCTAGTGTCGGCTTGGCGACACCCTGTATTTTCGTGCAGGGATTAAAGCATTTCGAACGGCGTGAAAGGCGCCGATTTTTTAAGTGAGGTTTCTCACGTTCGTGCATCAAGCTCATCTGGTAGTCAGGATGTTGGGGGGCGAATAGGGCACATGAATAAAGTTGTTGCGGGATCCGTAGCGCTTGGTGGGATGCGGAATTCTATACGCTTTCCCCAGCTGATGCGGGCACCATTGTTTGACGGATATTCCGACGAAGAAAAAGCGTGTCTTCTAGACGCCGCTTGGCCGCATTTTTACCGACAGGGTACGGACGTTCTTCTTCAGGATGAAGGCGCGCCCGGTGTTTTCATGGTGGCACAGGGACAGGCCGAAGTGATCTATATGTCAGCAAGCGGGGCAAGTTCCCCTCTGCTTATTGCGCGTGTCGGTATGTCACTGGGGCTTGCCGAGGCATTGTCGGAATTGCCCTGCGCCGCAACCTGTCGCGCTGCGGCTGGTTCGTGCATGTTGTTCTTTGAAACCGAAACCATCTTTGAATTGGCCAAAGATCGTCGGTTCATCCGCAACGTTGCGCGAAACATGCAAGAGGCGATGCGGCGCTACAACCAGTTCCGTGCCGCCGAAAAAGACATGACGGTTGCCCAGAAGGTTGCATATTATTTGTTGGAGCTTCAGGGGGCGGATAACCGCATTCGTCATAGTCAGGGGTTCCTTGCGGATGCGGTCGGTTGTTCGCGTCAGACCGTGAACAAGATGCTCGGTATTCTGCGGTCCGACGGGATAGTGTCGGTGGACAAAGGGGTTATCCATATCCTTTCGACCGAAGCGTTGATGGACTGGAAAGACAGGCAAGCCCTGTAGAGTGGACAAACAGGCTTGTCCGGTCGGAGCAAAACCCCTATTGGGCAGGTTCTATTGCCAGTCCTTGCCTGACGGGGGGAACCGATGATCGATACGCCATACTATCTGATTGATAAGGCACGCTTGCTTCCAAATATGGAAAAGGTCGCGTGGTTGCGCGAAAACTCAGGTGCGAAGGCGCTGCTCGCATTGAAGTGCTTTGCTACGTGGTCCGTATTCGACTTCATGAGCGAATACATGGACGGTACGACATCCTCCTCACTTTACGAGGTAAAGCTTGGCCGCGAAAAGTTTCCCGGTGAAACGCACGCTTATTCCGTGGCGTGGAAGGACGATGAAATGGCCGAGGTTCTGGCGAACTCGGACAAGATCATCTTTAACACCGTCGGTCAGCTGACCCGCCACGAAGAGGTGTCGCGTGGTCACAAACGTGGTTTACGTGTAAACCCCGGTGTTTCGACGAGCGGTTTTGACCTTGCCGATCCGGCGCGTCCGTTCAGCCGTCTGGGTGAACATGATCCTGTGAACATCGAACCGGTGGCTGATCTGATTTCCGGTTTCATGTTCCACAACAACTGCGAGAACGCGGACTTCGAACGCTTCGACGGAATGCTGAGCAGTATCGAACAGCGTTTCGGATATCTGATCCGCAAGATGGAGTGGATCAGCCTTGGTGGCGGTATCCATTTCACGGGCGAAGACTATCCGCTGGAAAAACTGGCAGAGCGATTGAAGCGGTTCAGTGATCAGAACGAAGTTCAGGTGTATCTGGAACCCGGAGAGGCATCGATTACCAAATCGACAACGCTTGAGGTCACAGTGTTGGACACGATGTTCAACGGTAAAAACCTCGCCATCGTCGATAGTTCTATCGAAGCGCATATGCTCGACCTGTTGATCTACCGCGAAAGCGCGAAGATGAACGAGAGTGGCGATCAGGAGTGGATGGTCTGCGGTAAATCCTGTCTGGCCGGTGATATTTTCGGAGAGTTCAAATTTCCGCACGCCTTGAAAGCTGGTGATCGTCTGTCCATTCAGGACGCAGCCGGTTACACTATGGTCAAGAAAAACTGGTTCAACGGCGTGAAGATGCCCGCGATTGCCGTTCGGGAACTCGACGGAACGGTCCGTCTTGTCCGAGATTTCGGCTATGACGACTTCGCTTCCGCGTTGTCGTGAAACCATTGCCCAAAGAGGGCAAGCTCACCTTAACTGCACCCTAGGAGGTCTCTTGAGTTGAAAAAGAACGTACTCATCATTGGCGCTGGTGGCGTCGCTCAGGTCGTAGCGCATAAATGTGCGCAGAATAACGATGTGCTCGGGGATATTCATATCGCCAGCCGGACGCTCTCAAAATGCGAAGCGATCCTTGAGTCGGTCCGTGAAAAAGGCGCGATGAAACAGGAGGGCGTTCTAGAAGCGCATCAGGTTGACGCGATGGACAGCAGTGCTGTTGCGGCACTCATCCGTAAGACCGGAGCCGAGATTGTCATCAACGTAGGTTCTGCCTTCGTTAACATGACCGTACTGGACGGCTGCATCGAAACTGGCGCTGCCTACATTGATACAGCAATTCACGAAGACCCGACCAAAATCTGCGAAACGCCGCCGTGGTATGGGAACTACGAATGGAAGAAACGCGACCTTTGTGCTGAAAAGGGTGTGACCGCGATCCTTGGTGCCGGTTTTGATCCCGGTGTTGTGAACGCCTTTGCCCGCTTTGCCATCGACATGATGGATGAGGTCAAATCCATCGACATCGTCGACATCAACGCCGGTTCTCATGGCAAATACTTTGCCACGAATTTTGATCCCGAGATCAACTTCCGTGAATTTACCGGCGTCGTCTACTACTGGGAAGACCAGCAGTGGAAAGAGAAAAAGATGTTTGAATCCGGCCATGACTGGGATCTTCCGGTCGTTGGTACATGCCGCGCCTATCAGTCCGGCCATGACGAGGTCCACTCTCTGGCGACGAACTACCCGCAAGCGGACGTCCGGTTCTGGATGGGCTTTGGAGAGCATTACATCAACGTCTTTACCGTGCTGCAAAACCTTGGCTTGCTGTCAGAACAGCCGGTGAAAACTGCAGAGGGGCAGGAAGTTGTTCCGCTCAAAGTGGTTAAAGCTGTATTGCCTGATCCGTCGAGCCTTGCGCCCGATTACACCGGTAAGACCTGCATCGGTGATCTGGTTAAAGGGACGAAAGACGGCGAAGACTTTGAGGTTTTTGTCTACAACGTCGCGGACCACAAAGAGGCCTACAACGAAGTTGGCAGCCAAGGTATCAGCTACACCGCAGGTGTCCCGCCTGTTGCTGCTGCGATGCTCATCGCAAGTGGCGAATGGGATGCCAAGACGATGAAAAACGTCGAAGAGCTGGACCCGAAGCCGTTCTTTTCCATCCTTGACCGGATCGGTTTGCCAACCCGCGTCCAAATCGGTGGACTGGGCGGTGAAGACAAAGCTTGGAACGAATAAAGCGGATTAGGCGGGTAAACCGCTGGCCTATTCTGTCGATACAGAGATAAGCTGGGCCCCGAACTGGGGCCCTTTTCTTTAATGGGGATGATGAATGATCGCAGCGGGCATAGACGTCGGCGGCAGTAAAATCGAAGGTCAGATCTACGATCGAAACTGGAACCTTATTGCGACAGAACGGCTGAAAACCCCAAAGGACTATCCTGGCCTTGTCAGTGCCTTGGTTAAGATCGTGCACGAATGCGGCGCCTTGCCTGTTGGCATCTCTGCCGCCGGTTTGATCAATCCCGCGACGGGTAAAGCGCTCACCGCGAACTTGCCAGCAACCGGCAAGGCACTACCGGCTGAGGTGGCGCGCCGGTCCGGACGGTCTGTAACATGGGTCAATGATGCCCGTGCCCTGCTGCTATCCGAAGCGGTCCACGGGATCGATGTGGACGTAAAGCGGTTGGTTGGTGTGGTGATTGGAACCGGCGTCTCTGGTGGGACGTTGAACAACGGTCGCTTGTGTCATGGCCCCTCTGGTGTGTCAGGTGAATTTGGCCACGCGGCTGCGCCGGCGCGGGTTGTGATGCGGTATGGGCTCCCGATTGTTGAATGTGGCTGTGGTCGGGTGGGCTGTGTTGAAACACTGATGTCTGGTCCGGGACTGGTCCGGATTGCCGAAGCCGTCGGATCAAAGAAAAACACCGCGCCGCAAATCGCGGCGGAGCGGGGCAAAGCCTGGCAGATTTGGTGCGAACTGGCCGCCGAGGTTTTGTTTAACCTTACGCTTAGTGTTGACCCTGATGAATTCGTGCTTGCCGGTGGTCTGTCAAAGGTCCCGCATTTGGTCGATGACCTCACCCAAGCGCTAGAGCGTCTACAATTCGAAGGGTTCCCTACACCCAGAATTCGATTGGCCCGTGGTGGAGATGCTGCTGGCGGGCTTGGTGCTGCATATGCCGCGTGGCAAACGGAACAAGATGACTGATTGGATCTGCGGACAGGTTTTTGACGGTACCGAAATCAGAGCGCTGTCGCTCGGAGTTGATGACGGTCTCGTAACTTCGGTCAAGGAAGCACCCAGAGGCCGTTCGATCAAAGGTGTTGTCACCCCCGGTTACCTTGATCTGCAGGTCAACGGTGGGGGAGGTGTTCTGGTGAACACCCAGCCGGACCGGATTGATGACATTCTAGCGGCGCACAGACAATTCGGTACCGTGGGACTGATGCCGACCGTTATCACCGACGCACCCGATGCCCTGATCGCAGCGACTGATGCTGCCTTGGTACATCGTGACCGTATTCTCGGTCTTCATATCGAAGGTCCTCATATCGCGCTTTCAAAACGCGGAACTCATGCGCGTGAACATATCCGTCCGCTAGATGATGTGACACGAGAGTGTATTTCCCGACTTCGGGCGGCTGATGTACCGGTCATGATCACGCTTGCGCCCGAAGTGGTGAGTCCCGACGACATTGCGCAGTTCGTCGCGATGGGCGTGATCGTTTCACTAGGACATTCCAATGCAACGGCAGAAGAAGCCGACGCAGGTTTTGACGCCGGTGCGCAGTGTGTGACCCATCTGTTCAACGCCATGTCAGGGCTTGGCCATAGGGAGCCCGGACTTGCCGGTGTTGCGTTGGATCGTTCGCCTTTTATTGGTCTGATCGCGGACGGTATTCATGTAGATGACCGTATGGTTGGTCTTGTAATGCGAGGAGCCAAGGGCAAGGTCGTGCTCGTTTCAGATGCGATGCCTACGGTTGGCGGACCCAAGTCATTCGACCTTTATGGTATGGATATTCATGTTGAGAACGGGCGGTTGGTCAATACCGATGGCGCTCTTGCCGGGGCCCACACCACGATGGCTGAAGGCGTTGCGCGCCTCGTCCGGATCGGGATCGAACCGGCGTTGGCCCTTGCGACAGCGGTAACTCATCCCGCTGCGTTGATCGGACGGTCGGAGCGGGCACAGCTAATAGGGCAAAACATCGAAGATCTGTTGGTATTGGGGGACGACTGGATGCCTGTCGGGACAGTCGCTACCCTTCTGTAACCACTACGTGGGTATTCCATACGTCACATCGGTCTTGAAGGTCTTCGGACAGTGGTTGGTCTGTGAAAAACATATCTACTGATGCCAAAGATGCGATCCGCGCCGGAGCTGAGCGTTGGAATTTTGTATGATCAGCAACCAAAAACACGTTGCGGGACTGGTTGATGATCGCCTGACTGACGCCAACTTCCTGAATGTCGAAATCCAAAATGTCCCCGTCCTGATCCAAGGCTGAACAACCGATGACGGCATAGTCGAATTTGAACTGCCGGATTGTATCGACGGTCAGGTTCCCGACTAGTCCGCCATCAGACCTGCGCAAGCTCCCTCCGGTCACGATCACCTGACAGTCGGGGTTTTTCGAAAGAGTGTTGGCCACGTTCATATTGTTTGTGACTACCATCAATCGCTTGTGAGAAAGCAACGCCCCTGCAACCGCTTCGGTGGTGGTCCCGATATTGAGAAACACCGAACAATCCTCAGGTAAATTCGCCGCGCAGGCCTGCGCTATCGCATGTTTCTGAGGTTGGTTCAGGGCTCTGCGATCTTCGTAGCCGATATTGGTCGTGCTTGAGGACAGGATTGCGCCGCCGTGCACGCGATCAAGCTTACCTGCATCGGCAAGCTCTGTCAGATCTCGTCGGATAGTCTGGAGGGTTACGCCGAAATGCTCTGCCAGCCCCTCGACCGTAACCTTCCCATCTCTGCGGGCGATGTCGATTATCTGAGCTGCGCGAAAAGATTGAGCCATTGGGAAATCTATGTTTGTGAACGATTTGAAGTTAGCGCGAATGCGCGCGAAATAACAACAAGTATGTTCGAAATAATTCGAAAGATGATTAAACGAACAAAAACGAAAACAAAAGACTCCACTTTACCCCCCGACTCGGCGCATAACAGCGGCAGTGGCAACCATGTCAGATGGGCAAATCGCGATGGAACGAACGGTGGACGATCTTTTTGTGATCGGTGGCGGGATCAATGGTTGCGGGATTGCCCGTGATGCAGCAGGGCGCGGATTGAGCGTCACATTGGCAGAAATGTCCGACATCGCCTCTGGCACATCGTCAGCTTCGACCAAACTGTTCCACGGCGGCTTGCGATACCTTGAGTATCTTGAGGTTCGATTGGTCCGTGAAGCGTTGATCGAACGCGAAGTTTTGCTAAGGGCGATGCCACATATTTCGTGGCCGATGCGCTTTGTCCTACCGTATCGCAAAGACATGCGGTTCGAAGCGGACACACCGACATCACGGCTTTTGCGCTGGACTATGCCATGGCTAAGGGGCCAGCGTCCTGCGTGGCTGATCCGACTTGGGCTGTTTATGTACGACCACTTGGGCGGGCGGAAAATCTTGCCGGGGACGTCAACGATTGACCTGCGAACAGTACCAGAAGGTGAGCCGCTGAAAGACGGTTTTGCCAAAGCCTATGAATACTCGGATTGCTGGGTCGAAGACGCTCGTCTTGTTGTGTTGAACGCCCGTGACGCGGAGGAACGCGGGGCGACGATCCTGACCCGTGCAAAGGTGACCAAGGCGGAGGTTGTCGATGACCTCTGGCAGATCACAATCGAGGATCAGGAAACAGGGGAAACCACCCGCCGCTTTGCTCGAATGATCGTGAATGCCGCAGGTCCGTGGGTCGGCGATGTGATCCACGAAACGATCGATATCGAAACTCGGGAATCTGTGAGGCTCGTTCGCGGAAGTCACATTGTGACGCGTCGGTTGTTTCCGCACGACAAGTGCTATTTCTTTCAAGGGACCGATGGCAGGATCGTTTTTGCCATTCCTTACGAAAATGATTTTACCTTAATCGGAACCACCGAAGCAGATCATGCGACCGCAGACGATAAGCCTGTCTGCACTGAATCCGAACGCGACTATCTGATCCGATTTGTGAATAACTATTTCAGACAGGAAATCTCGGCCGAGGACGTTGTGTGGACCTATTCAGGTGTCAGGCCACTTTATAATGACGGGGCCAGCTCTGCCACGGCGGCGACCCGAGATTACACGTTAAAGGTAAACACGTCGGGTGGGGCGCCTGTCATGAACGTCTTTGGTGGCAAAATCACCACATACCGGCGTCTGGCCGAAGCAGCGATGGATAAGATCAAACCGCATTTTCCGCAATTGTCGGGCAACTGGACTGCAGAGGTTCCTCTACCGGGCGGGGATTTTGCAGTCGATGGCTTTGATGCGCTGGTTGCTGATGTCCATCAGCAATTCAGGTTCCTGTCACCATCCCATGCCCGTCGTTTGGTGCGGGCATACGGAACCGATGTATTCAATCTGCTGGAAGGTGTGTCCCAAGAAACGGACATGGGGCAATGCTTTGGGGCTGATCTGTTCGAGCGCGAAGTGAGCTGGCTGATGAATAAGGAATACGCCCAAACTGCAGAAGATGTTGTCTGGCGGCGAAGCAAGCTGGGCCTTAGGCTCGACCCCACTCAAATCGATGCTTTGAACGACTGGATGGCGGACCGCAGGGCGCAACTTTGAATGGCGTAGTGCCTCTTGGTTTTTCCACAAAATGCGGGGTAGCATCCGTAAAAAAAAGACCCTTAGGGAGGGGGCAAGGCGATGACCCATATTCTTGCGATTGATCAGGGGACGACCTCCTCGCGCGCGATCATTTTCGACGCCGATATGCGGATCGTCACAACCGCCCAAGAGGAATTCCCTCAGCACTTCCCGCAGTGCGGCTGGGTTGAACACGAGCCTGAAGACCTTTGGCAGACTGTGTTGCGGACGTCCAAGGCCGCACTTGATCAAGCAGGGCTAAGCGCGGGTGACATAGCCGCCATCGGGATCACGAACCAGCG
>JBNKUW010000059.1:0-13809 GCA_050298835.1 Marivivens sp. | reverse complement strand
AAGGGCGCATGGGATTATTGGGCCCCGTTCGCCGGTCTGAACGCAACTTCGGGCCGATGGCTGCCTTGCGTCGATTTCGAAGACGGCGCGCATCTGGTGGAGTGCTTTCTCAATAGCCGCGATCAGGCATGGTACGAAACCGAACAGGTTCCGATCCCGTTCCTTCAGAACTGGCTCGAGCAGACCTTTAACATGGGTGAAACCTACGAAGCGATGCCTCGTTTCATCCCTTACTTCATCCTGCCGTTCGGGGTGTTTCTGATGTTGGTCCGTGTTGTTCAGGCGCTTGTCGCTTTGATCCGTGCGGGTGACGGATCTTTCATCGTCAGCCACGAAGCCGAAGACGCCGTCAAAGACGTCGCTGCCCTGAACCGCGAGGAGTAATACAACATGAACGTTCTTCTTCTCTTCCTGATGATCATCGGGCTTCTGCTGATTGGGGCGCCGAGTGCTGTCGCACTCGGGTTTTCTTCGGTCCTGTTCCTTCTGGTATTTTCGGACACTTCCTTGGCGTCCGTTGCCCAATCGCTCTATCAGGCGATGGCGGGGCACTACACGCTCTTGGCGATCCCGTTCTTCATTCTTGCGTCTTCGTTCATGTCCACCGGCGGTGTTGCAAAACGGATCATCCGTTTCTCTATCGCCTGCGTCGGTCACATGCGGGGCGGTCTGGCGATTGCCGGTGTGTTTGCCTGTATGATGTTTGCCGCCCTTTCGGGGTCGTCACCAGCAACTGTTGTCGCCATCGGCTCTATCGTAATCGCGGCAATGCGTCAGGCTGGCTACACCAAGGAATTTGCGGCTGGTGTTATCTGTAATGCCGGTACGCTCGGTATCCTGATCCCGCCATCAATCGTGATGGTGGTCTACGCCTCTGCCACGGACGTTTCGGTGGGGCGTATGTTCCTTGCCGGTGTGGTTCCGGGTCTGATGGCCGGTCTCATGCTGATGGTCACGATCTACGTCATGGCCCGCGTGAAAAACATGCCCAAGGGCGAATGGGCCGGCTGGGGTGAAATCGGAGCGAGCTTCAAAGATGCAATCTGGGGACTCCTGCTGATCGTTATCATCATGGGCGGCATCTATGGTCACCCGTGGGTCCGCTTTGACGAAGGGGCGAGCTTCTTTTATTGGAAAAGCGGTGCCTTTACCCCGACCGAAGCTGCTGCTGTCGCTGCCGTCTACGCTTTCCTCGTGTCGAGCTTTGTCTACCGTGACATGGGCCCGCTGGCTGGTGAGAACGGGGCGATCCCGCTCTGGAAAAAACCGCAGGCACTGTTCACGGCGTTCTTTCACAAGGATACACGGCATACACTGCTTGATGCCGGTAAGCTGACCGTTACGCTGATGTTCATCATCGCCAACGCGTTGATCCTCAAGCACGTCCTGACCGACGAACAAATCCCGCAGCAGATCACCAACGCGATGACCTCGGCCGGTTTTGGCAAAATCATGTTCCTCATCGTGGTTAACGTGATCCTGCTGATCGGTGGCCAGTTTATGGAGCCTTCGGGCCTCATCGTGATCGTCGCACCGCTGGTGTTCCCGATTGCGATCGAACTCGGCGTTGATCCGATCCACCTTGGTATCATCATGGTCGTAAACATGGAGATCGGGATGATTACGCCACCAGTCGGATTGAACCTCTTTGTTACATCCGGCGTGGCGGGGATGCCGATGATGAAAGTGGTCAAGGCGGCCCTGCCGTTCCTCGCCGTTCTGTTCGTCTTCCTAATTATGGTGACCTATATTCCGTTCATATCGACGGCCTTGCCGATATCGATCATGGGACCGGAACTCATCACCCAGTAAAACAGAAAACGGCGCCTCAATCGGGCGCCGTTCTTCTTTTCTTTGCTTCGGAAATACTCCGGGGTGAATGGCCGCAGGCCAGAGGGGCAGCGCCCCTCACGTGGCCCTAAACAGCGTCCTCAAGCGCGGAAATGATCCCGCCGAAATCGTCGGCTTTCAGGCTCGCACCGCCGACAAGGGCTCCGTCCACATCCTCGACCGCGAAAATCTCGGTCGCATTCGACGGTTTCACCGACCCGCCATAGAGCACGCGGAATTCGTTTCCGGCCTCACCGAAGCGCTTCACCAATTCGGCGCGGATAAAGCTGTGAACCTCTCCGATTTGCTCCAGCGTCGGAATTTTACCGGTGCCGATGGCCCAGACGGGTTCGTAGGCGATCACGGTATTTGCGCCCGTTGATCCATCCGGCGTTGAGCCCGCCAGTTGGGTCCCGATCACGTCGAGCGTTTTGCCGCCTTCGCGTTCGTCCAGCGTTTCGCCAATGCAGATCACAGCGGTCAGGCCCTTGGCCAGCGCGGCTTCGGACTTGGCGAGGACTGTCGCATCGGTTTCACCGTGGTCCGTGCGGCGTTCGGAGTGGCCGAGGATCACGGCAGTCGCGCCAGCTTCGATCAGCATGTCGGCAGAAATATCGCCGGTATGTGCGCCTTTTTCGTTGGCGTGACAGTCCTGACCACCGACCTCAAGCACGTGGCCCGAGGCAACTTCGGCCATACGGTAGACCAGCGTTGCGGGCGGGCAGATCAAAAGATCGACCTTGGGGGCAGGGAAGGCGGCTTTCAGCGCGTCTATTTGGGCCAAATCCGCTCCGACCCCGTTCATTTTCCAGTTACCGGCGGCAAGTTTACGGCGCATCTCAGACCCTCCAACAATGTGATGTGTTAGGGGTAGCAAGTGCTGAGAGAATGGGAAAGCCCTTCGGGACTAATCAGAGTGCGGCAAGAGCGCGCCGTGCCCAGTCCGACGCAAGTTCCGGGTCGTCCAGTGCCGCGTCAGGAAGCGTCCAGTAGTTCATTCCGCGACCGTCTTCCAATTCGAATTTGATCGCTCCCTCCGCAGCCAGGTCTTTGGCAAAATTGCCCGAGGCTTTCAGGTAAACGCGCGCCTCGCTCGATAGGATCGCGAATATCTGGCCGTCAGAGTATATCGATAGCCCGCCCATCATTTTACGATGGGACAATGCGCCAACCGCCGCGAAGAGGTCGTAGACGAATGCGATGTCTTCGTCGGTGACGCTCATTGATCCGGCTGTGCGGCGTCATCGAATTTGATCGATTCACCACAGCCGCAGGCATCGACAACGTTGGGGTTGTTAAACTTGAAACCGCTTTCCAGAAGGCTGGTTTGATAATCAATCTCGGTTCCGAACAGGAACATCTGCGCCATCGGTGCGATAATCACGCAGGCGCCATCCTGTTCGATGACTTCTTCGTTTGCAGAAACCTCGTCCACATAGTCCATGGTGTATTCCATGCCTGCGCAGCCGCCTTTTTTCACACCGATGCGAAGACCCTTGTGACCGTCTTTGGCCATAAGTTTCGCAATCTGTGCTGCCGCACGCGGGGTCATGGTAACAGGCGCTTTGCCAGGAATGCCGAACATCTGGATCTCCTTTCCTCGCTATCTAGGGCGCTGTTGGGACGAACTCAAGCGGCGGTAAGAGATTTCCGAGAGATTGGGTCAGATATGCGATGCCGAGCGCCCAGCCAAAGGATGCGAGTGTCCCGATGATAACATATTCCGAGGCGCGCTGATCTTCGCTTGCTGATCCGAAACGAAGGATCGACTTTGCCCCGATGAGAAAGCCGATGCCAGTCGGTTGGCCGATCAGAACAAAGAGAAAGATCAGGGACCGTTCGAGCAATCCGATCAATGCGCCGCCGTTGGTCAGGCCGGTCCCCGGAAGATCGGAGGCATAGGGTTTCATCAGCAGTCCAACGACGAACCCGCCAGCCCGTACAGCGGTTATCCCGCCTGCCACTACCAGCATTCCGTGGAGGAGTTCATCCTGCATAGACGTAGGTAATTGTGTTGCCCACCTGCCGGTCATCCACAGATCGGGGCAGAGTGAAGCCAGACCGACCAAGGTTGCGAAATGCACCAGTTGATCAACAAGGAACCCCAATGCTGTCGCTGCTGCGAACCGTGCCTTGATCACGTCAATACAGATATGAATGGCGGTCAGGATCAAAACCGGCCATGCCACCTGTCCCAAGGCAAACTGTGCGGTGCCCATGACGAGAACCGCGTGTAGAACCAACGCTTCAGGGCGCAATTTGTTCCGCGCCATCCAATCGGTCTGAAGCACGAAGTCGGCCAGCACATGTGCGAGGAATAGAGCTACGAGAGTTTCGATCATTGCGGGTCGGTCCTGTTCGCGGTTAACGCGTTTTCCAATGTCTGCAGGGCGCTCAAAAGCGGCGCCTTTCCGGCTGCTTTCAAGGACTTTGTCACGACTTGACGCGATTTTCCAAGCCGCTCTGCAACTTCGGTGTAGCTCGGGTCCGTATTCGGGCGAAGAACCGCTAGGATTGCAGCAGCTTGGGCAGGGGTCCAACCCTGCGAGATGTGGTCTGCCAAAACACCTGTGGCCTGCGTGTAGGACATCATCCAGTCACGGATGAGGATGCCGTCTGCCTTTGCGTTGTCCTTGAGCGTATCAAGCTGACGACCCGACTGAATAAACAACGGGTGGTTCATAGTGTTCAGATCGGGGGCAATGTGGTCTGGTGCCGGACCGGTCGCGATCGAGATATAGGTTTCGAATGCCGCACCTGCCTGCCTGAGAGCGGCGCGCAAACACATGGCTGCGCGTAGTGCAAACTCCGGTTTGCGGAGTACGGCCTGCCATCCATCGCCTTTCTGGCGGGTAAAGTGGAGAGAGCCGCCGCTCCAATTCTCGATCATTGATGCGCAGGTGCCCAGCGCCTCAAACGCGGCCTCAATCTGGGAGGCGTTGAGGTTGGTAGACCCGAGGAGGTCGCCGGTCAGAACGGCAATAGTATTGCGTTGGCTTGACATGATGCATCCAATATAGGGTGCGATAACGATAATGCAACCTTATATGGATGCGATACGCGGCGCGCAGCGTAATTAGGGTGCTGGTCGTAGCGTTCTGTCGGTGAGCAACGTGGTCAACGTGTTGATCGCCGAACGAATAGGGGGATCGTGACGGGCGTCGTGGTGACACACAAGCCATTCTTGCATGGTGAGTTCGGGAATGATCGGGGAAACCTGTATTAGCCCGGCCAGACTGCGGCCCGCAAAGGTTGGCAGGATGATACGTCCAAAGCCGGACCGCGCAAGATCAGCCGCGACACGGGCATCGGACGCCGTAACCGAAACGGACTCTGCGTGGTTTTCCATGATCCAGCGTTCGGAGGCTGATTTGGGACCACCAGCGCACAACGTGACATACCCTTGAACGTCGGCAGAGGACGCATATTCCGCAAAAGAGAGCTCTAGGGTTTTGCGCCCCGCCAGCCAGCTTTGATCGGGGCGACGATTTCGAATTCCGATGTCTGCCTCTTTGCGGGCGATATCGACGGTCGCGTTGGATGCAAGCATTTCTGGTCGCCAACCTGCGTTTGCGGACCGAACAGAACCGATGTTCTGGGCAATGAACCGAGAGGTCCAAAGACCGGCAGAAATCCTGACAATCGGTTTTGTTCCGGCGTTCGCGAACTGATTGAGGCGCTCTGCCGTGGAGCGCAGTGGGGCGGCTTCGTCCAGAAGCGCACGCCCCTGAGCGGTCAGCGTATAGCCGCGTTGACCGCGTTCAAATAGCCGTTGGCCCAATTGTTGTTCAAGCTCTGTCATCCTGCGGGAAAGGGTGGGGGCGGAACTCCCTGTTGTATGAACGGCACCGGAAAGGCCCCCCGCATCCGCAACTGCAAGGAACTGTAGGATCGTGTCTAGGCTGGGTCTGCTTTTCATAAATGAAACAGTACTTCCGAAACCTGCGGTTTTACAACATAGCACATAGGTTAAAACCTGTTCCATATTCCAAATATGGAAGGAAAACTGGTATGAGGACTTATCTCTATTCAGACGATATTTTCTATAAGACAAGCAACTCCGAAGCCGATCGCATAGCGCGTCTGGTGGACTCCCATAGAAAGTGGGGAAAGAAGCGACGGAGGCTACGTCTGCTGGCCTTGATCTTTGGACGATCCAAACAAAAACGCCGCCTGGAAGGGGCGGCGTAACTGTTCAGAATGTGGGGCCAGCTTACATAAAGCCAAGCTCGAGTCGGGCTTCGTCGCTCATCATGTCCATGCCCCACTGGGGTTCCCAAGTGAGTTCGACATCCACGGATTTGACACCGGCAACAGGTCCGACCGCATCGGCAACCCACCCCGGCATTTCACCTGCAACAGGGCAGCCCGGTGCGGTGAGCGTCATAATCAGTTTGACGTCGTTTTCTTCGTTGATCTTGATCGTGTAAACAAGGCCAAGGTCAAAGATGTTCACCGGAATTTCAGGATCATAGACGGTGCGGCAGGCTTCTACCACGGCTTCGTGAAGCGGATGGTCGGTTGACGACGGTTCAATCAACGGAGTGCCTTCCAGTTTGCCTTGATTTTCAGTCATTTTCAGCTGCCCTTAGAATTCCTGACTGATCATATAGGGATTTCGATCGGGAGGGTAAAGGGTGCGGATGGGGACAGGGGCGCTCACAGGGCCGTGAGTGTCGAAAAGTCCTGCTTTACCTGGGGTAACAAATACCGGAGTATGAATTCATGGAAAGGTTGATAAACTCTGGTGACTAATCGTTATGCGAGAATAGCGATTGAGCGACGTCACCGGGTGAAAGGCTTTGGGTGAGAGCGATGATTACAGTTTCGTTTGATGAACTGGTAGAGCGTTTCGGAGTACAGCCCGCATTGGCTCAGCTTGAGCTGGAACGAGAGAGCGAACTCGACGATATTGCCCGACTGTTAGCGATGGCCACAGGACGTTCTGCGGTGGCAATCGTGCTATTCAACAGGGGGCTTTACCATATCATTGGCGGTCATCAGATCGGAAAAAATCCCAGAATTTTCGGATTTCCCGAAGGAACCAGCGTTGGAAAGATTTACGAATACGAAACGCCGGTCAAACACCTTCCCCTTGCGGACGCCGTAGAAAACGACCCGATCCAAACCTTTGCATTTACTCACCTTGACCTGAATGGTGAAAGCATCGGGGCCGTGGCCGCCTATGCGCGGGAGAAACTGCCGGAACTGACGCTCCATCAGAGTATTCTTCTCAAAGATATTGCAGAGCTTTGTTCGAACCTGGTTCAGAAAAGAGCACGTTTGCGCACGTTGGCCTATAACCTGAGAAGCGCGTGAGGAGGCAACATGTCAGTTCTAGCGCGACTCCGTAAATATACCGGGAGCGAGAAGCTCGCCAAAATCGGCATCTCTTCCCAGCCATTCTACGATCTTCAGGCAAAGATCGGCGCGAACCTGATGCAGGCAGAGTATTGCGGCATCTGGCTCGTTCAGGATGAGCAGGTGGTCGTGCTTGGATCCTATAACCTCCCTGCCGACCAAATGCTTTCACCCCTCGGTCACGCAGCGATAGAGAGTGATATTACACTGCATATCTGTTCACCGGAACTCTATCCTGATCATCCGATGATTAATGGGCAAAAAGCAGATGTCCGAACTGTGATTACCGTACCATTGAGTTACGATGGCGTATTAACGGGGCTCATGGCAATCGCAACGCGGGCAGAGTTTGAAACGCTCAAAAAAACGGACCTCAAAATCCTGACGCAGTGGCAGAAAATCGTGATCGATCAACTCGAAGATCAAGCTGCCGTCAAAGCCATGCTTTCGGAACTCTACCACGTATATGACAACTGATCGGCTTTTCTTCCGTTCAGGAAAAGCGTAAGAGCGCCGGGTTGACCGGAGGCTGTAATGACCCGTTTTTCCTTTGACCTGAAAGCAACCGATGGCAAGGCCCGCACCGGCCTGATCCACACACCGCGAGGCGACATCCGCACACCGGCGTTTATGCCGGTCGGAACCGCTGCGACGGTCAAGGCGATGATGCCTGAAAGTGTTGCCGCGACGGGCGCCGATATTCTCTTGGGGAATACCTATCACCTGATGCTCCGGCCTACGGCGGAACGGATCGACCGGTTGGGCGGGCTGCACAAGTTTATGAACTGGTCAAAACCGATCCTGACGGATTCTGGCGGGTTTCAGGTCATGTCTTTGTCAGACCTTCGTAAACTGACCGAAGATGGCGTGACCTTCCGGTCTCATGTGGACGGATCCAAACATTTCCTGTCGCCAGAACGGTCGATGGAAATCCAGAAGCTCCTCGGGTCCGACATTGTGATGTGTTTCGACGAATGTCCGGCACTGCCTGCGGACGAACAGCGGGTGGCAGAGTCCATGCGCCTGTCAATGCGGTGGGCGCAACGGTCACGCGATGCCTTCGGGGACCGTCCGGGGCACGCGCTTTTTGGTATCATGCAAGGTGGTGTCACCCCACACCTGCGCGAGGAATCGGCCAAAGCTTTGGTAGACATTGGATTTGATGGCTACGCCGTCGGTGGACTCGCCGTGGGGGAAGGGCAGGAAGCGATGTTCGATGTTTTGAACTATGCGCCTGATTTCCTGCCGACGGACAAACCGCGCTACCTCATGGGGGTTGGTAAACCGGATGATATCGTTGGTGCCGTCAAACGCGGGATCGACATGATGGACTGCGTTTTGCCAAGCCGCTCTGGCCGAACTGGGCAAGCGTGGACGCGGCGCGGTCAAGTGAACGTGAAAAACGCCCGCCATCAGGACGATCCGCGCCCGTTGGACGAACATTGCACCTGTCCGACGTGTCAGAACTACAGCCGCGCCTATCTTCACCACGTGTATCGCGCCAAAGAGATGATTTCCGGCATGCTGCTCACTTGGCACAACCTGCACTATTTCCAGGAAATCATGCAGGGCATGCGCGACGCAATTTCCGAAGGCCGTTTTGCCGCGTGGGAGGCCGCCTTCCACGCCCAACGGGCAGAAGGTGATATCGAACCGGTTTAGGAAAACCTAGGTGGTTGTCGAACCGCGTTGCTGTAGAAATCTGAAATTCGGAAGCCGTGCCGCGAACCAACCCGATTTTTCGTGTTGATCGACCTTAGCTAGGCTCCGCAGTCCGTTGAAATCCCGACCGAAGTTGTCATCAAACCAACGAGCGATGGCAATGCGTGGGGGCAGGTTTTTCTGTTCGATTTCACTGAGTATGCGGATCCCGCCAGTGTCGAGTTTCTCTAGCCTCAGAGACACTTCCATATCGCCACGGCCATCCATTTCATCGTTTTCGACATAGTAGCGGCAACCACGTCCGGCTTTGCGTTCAAGAAAGGTGATGGTCATTTCGTGCACGAGTCCAGACAGGTGGCGGAACCGGATATAGACGGTTTCTTCGTCATCGGGGTCTCTGCTGAAATCGATCAGTGTCTCAGACCAATAATCGTCAGGATGCCCTTCGGCGGGCACTAGATAGTCCCAAACATCCACCGCGCGGCCGGCAACGTCGCGGGTGTCATTGATTTTGATGGTAAGTGATAGGCCCAAACGGTCGCTCCATTGCCCGTAAGCTGCGGCGTGGAACAGGAACGACAGGCCGATGGTGGCTGCGGTCATAGCTTCGGCAGGGACGTGAATCAGGGCCGCGATAAAAGCGCCGAATGCAAGGCTTTCGCAGGCGCTCCGGTATTTGGGGACGTAAGTCAGCACCAGAAACCCGATGCCAGCTATGCCAACCGCAAAGAGAACTGCCCCGATGAGACCGAACGCCAAGAGCCCCCCGAACGCGGCAAAAGCGATCGACAGGAAATATCGGCGTCTGTGATTTTCGATCAGCGTTTGAAAAAGCATGGATCGACCTTGCTCTGGAAATCTTTTTTTCACCTTTTCCGTGAATTATGGCCTCCAGAAGGCGTTACAGCGGAAAATAGGGGACTTCGTGCTTGCTCCTGCGCGTCGGGACGGGCATCTTGGCCGTCAACCCGACGCTTGAAACTATAGCGTTGCAGGCACATGTATAATTCCCAAAGAGGAAACGGCAAAGGTTGCCTAGAAAGGGACCCGACCGTTTTGCCATAAAGAAGGACAAGAGCATGCAAGACGCAAACAGCACTACCTTTCCGGTCCTGCCGCTGCGCGACATCGTGGTTTTCCCCCACATGATCGTTCCGCTGTTCGTAGGGCGCGAAAAATCGGTGCGCGCTCTCGAAGAAGTTATGCAGGAGGACAAACAGATCCTTCTGTCGAGCCAGATCGACCCCGGTCAGGATGATCCGACCGCTGATGACATCTATCAATCAGGTGTTCTGGCGAATGTGCTTCAGCTTTTGAAGCTGCCCGATGGAACCGTGAAGGTTCTGGTCGAAGGCAAGACCCGCGTGAAAGTCACCGAATTCATCGACAATGACAGCTTCTTCGAAGCACATGTCGAAGAAGTTTTCGAAGAAATCGGCTCTGAAGAAGAGCTTCTCGCACTGGTACGTTCCGTGGGCGAAGAATTCGAACGCTACGCCAAAGTCAAAAAGAATATCCCCGAAGAGGCTCTCTCTGCGGTGAGCGAAACCACCGAGCCCGCCAAACTGGCCGACCTTGTCGCCGGTCATCTGGGTGTGGAAGTCGCGCAAAAGCAGGAACTTCTCGAGACGCTTTCCGTCAACGAACGGCTGGAAAAAGTCTATGGCCTGATGCAGGGCGAAATGTCTGTTCTGCAGGTCGAGAAAAAGATCAAAACCCGCGTCAAATCCCAGATGGAGCGTACCCAGCGCGAGTACTACCTGAATGAGCAGATGAAGGCCATTCAGCGCGAACTGGGCGACGGCGAAGAAGGCCAGAACGAATTGGCCGAGCTTGAGGCGCGTATCGCTGAAATCAAGCTCTCCAAAGAGGCCAAGGAAAAGGTCGATGCAGAGCTGAAAAAGCTCAAGAATATGTCGCCGATGTCGGCAGAGGCAACCGTTGTCCGCAACTACCTCGACTGGATTTTGTCGATCCCGTGGGGCGTCAAATCGCGCACCAAAAAGGATCTGAGCCGTGCAGAGGATATTCTGAACGCCGATCACTATGGCCTTGAAAAGGTTAAAGAGCGGATCGTCGAATACCTCGCCGTGCAGTCGCGGTCGGCCAAACTGAAGGGGCCGATCATGTGCCTCGTCGGTCCTCCGGGTGTTGGTAAAACCTCGCTTGGGAAATCGGTTGCCAAAGCCACGGGTCGTGAATTCATCCGCATCAGCCTTGGTGGTGTGCGTGACGAATCCGAAATCCGCGGTCACCGCCGGACCTATATCGGTTCCATGCCGGGTAAGATCATTCAGGCGCTGAAAAAGGCAAAAACCACGAACCCGCTCATCCTGCTCGATGAAATCGACAAGATGGGGCAGGACTTCCGTGGCGATCCGGCGTCGGCAATGCTCGAAGTGCTTGATCCGGAACAGAACTCGACCTTCGTGGACCACTATCTTGAGGTGGAATATGATCTGTCGAACGTGATGTTCCTGACGACTTCGAACAGCTACAACATGCCGGGGCCGCTGCTTGACCGGATGGAGATCATTCCGCTCTCGGGCTATACCGAGGACGAAAAGCGCGAGATCGCCAAGCAGCACCTGCTCGACAAGCAGCTCAAAAACCACGGGCTCAAGGCCAAGGAGTTCGAGATCAGCGACGAAGCGTTGACCGCGATCATCCAGACCTACACCCGCGAGGCTGGCGTCCGGAACCTTGAACGTGAAATCGCGAAAATCGCACGGAAAGCTGTGACCAAGATCGTCCGCAAACAGGTCGATCATGTGAACGTGACGCCCGAGAATATCGACGACTACCTCGGCGTTCCGAAATTCCGTCATGGTCTGGCCGAGAAAGAAGATCAGGTCGGTGTTGTTACCGGACTGGCCTATACCTCGGTCGGTGGTGAGCTTCTCCAGATCGAAGCGCTGCGTCTACCCGGTAAGGGCCGGATGAAAACGACCGGTAAGCTGGGCGATGTGATGAAGGAATCCATCGAAGCCGCGTCCAGCTACGTCCGGTCGATTTCGCCGCAGCTTGGTGTGAAACCGCCGAAGTTCGACAAGCTGGACATTCACGTTCACGTGCCGGACGGCGCAACACCCAAGGACGGCCCTTCGGCTGGTCTGGCGATGGTTACGGCGATCGTTTCGGTCCTGACCCAAATTCCGGTGCGCAAAGATATTGCGATGACCGGTGAGGTGACGCTGCGCGGCAACGCCAGTGCCATCGGCGGGCTCAAGGAAAAACTGCTGGCTGCTTTGCGCGGCGGGATCACCACGGTTCTCATCCCCGAAGAGAACGTCAAAGACCTGCCGGACATCCCGGACAACGTCAAAGAGGGGCTGGAGATCATTCCGGTGACCCACGTGTCCGAAGTGCTGACGCATGCGTTGGTCAGCCAGCCGGAGCCGATCGAGTGGGATGAGGAGGCCGAAGAAGAGGCCGCCGCAGCCCGCGCATTGGCCAAGGACGGTGATGGACCGGCGGCAACTGCACATTGATCAAAATGAAGGGCGCCTTTAGGCGCCCTTTTTTATGCAATAGCCCAAAGATGAAAAAAATGTCGCAAATCGGGTTGCAATCAGAGTGCTATCCCTGCGAGGCTATGGCTATTGTTTCTAAAACAAAAACAACCGAGGCGCAGTTATGGCAACCAGCACAACCCGTAGATCAACCAAAACGGCATCGACCCGTCGGTCGACCACGGCAAAGTCGACCACAACTCGGAGAAAGGCCGCAACCACCGCGCCAAAACCCGTCGTCGAAGAGGTTGCTGCACAGCCGCAGGTCGTTGAGGCTGACGACACGAACAATACCGAAAAGCCGGACGATGCTCCCGACGTTCTGAAAAAGAAAGAGTTCATCGAACGTGTTGCGGAACGATCAGGTCTTCGCAAAAACATTGTAAAACCTGTCGTCGAAGCGGCGCTGGAACAATTGGCCGAAGAACTGATGAAAGAGCAGGACCTCACTTTGGCGCCTGTGCAGCGGATTAAAATCAACCGTCGTCAAGAGGCCCAGAACGGTACAGTCGTCGTCGCCAAGATCAGAGTCGTACAGCCAAAGATCGTTCTTGATGAAAATTCCGCCGATACACCTCTTGCAGAGGATGACGACTAAGGCTAAATCGGCCCTCACGGGTCGTTAGCTCAGTTGGTAGAGCGCTTCGTTTACACCGAAGATGTCGGGAGTTCGAGCCTCTCACGACCCACCAGATAGACAGGCGCATCCGTTAGTGATGCGCCTTTTCTGTATGAGGCTGACAATGACGCTACCGGAAATCCTGATCCTCCGTCACGGACAGACCGAGTGGAATCGCGATCACCGTATGCAAGGTGGTTTGGACAGCCCGCTGACCGAAGAAGGCCGTAACCAAGCGCTGCGCATGGGGGCAATGCTGGCAGGTCTGGTGTCTCCCGACACTCACGATTTGTGGAGCAGTCCGCAGGGGCGGGCCTTGGCCACGGCCGAACCGATTTCGGCGGCGACCGGCTGTCCGGTTGTTCCTATTGATGACCTGCGCGAAATTCACATGGGTGATTGGGCCGGATTGTCCCGTGCAGAAATCGACGCGCGGTGGCCGGCATCTGATCCGCATGAGAGCTTTATCGATTTCTATGCGCGCGCGCCCCGTGGCGAAGGGTTTGACGCCCTTTGGGATCGGGTCGGGCGTGTGCTTGACGCGCTTGATCGACCGACCATCCTCGTGACCCACGGGTTCACATCGCGGTTCTTGCGGACGCGGGCGCTCGGCTATGGTTTGGAAGATCTGGCTGAGGTTCCCGGCGGCCAAGGTGTCGTTTTCCGTATTCGGAACGGAGAGCACGAGGTTTTGAAAATTTCCTGAAAACGGGTCTTGCACCCTCCGTCAGGAGCGGTTAAACGACCGCTCACGGGTCGTTAGCTCAGTTGGTAGAGCGCTTCGTTTACACCGAAGATGTCGGGAGTTCGAGCCTCTCACGACCC
>JBNKUW010000058.1:13720-13986 GCA_050298835.1 Marivivens sp. | reverse complement strand
GTCAGCAAAATGGCGCGCACGTTGTCGTCTTTTTGGCAGTCTTTTAAGGCATCACGCAACTCAACATGCATGGTTTCGTTAAAGCTGTTGAGCACATCGGGGCGGTTCAACGTGATTTTGGCGTAGCTGTCTTTCTTTTCAAAAAGACCAAGCTGGCGAAGGATGTTTTCGACGAGGGCGTCGTTCCTGGGTTTCCCGAATAGCCCGCGAGAGAACCGGACGGCATTCATCACAGTTTCAAAGGCCTCGAGGCTCAACTCCTGCGG
>JBNKUW010000058.1:0-13710 GCA_050298835.1 Marivivens sp. | reverse complement strand
TGTCTTCCAACCCCACCAACGACAGACACTCTAAAATCCGCTCCCGCAGAAGCGTCCCTTTGAGACCGTATAATACTCCGAAATAATGAAGGTTCTCCCGTGCAGTCAACGAAGTGTACAGGGCAATATCCTGCGGCACCAGACCGATCAAAGACCTTGCCTGACGATAGGATTTCACCACGTCGTGGCCGCCAACCATAACGGTGCCGGATGTAGGCATGGTAATCCCGCAAACCGTCGAAATCAGTGTGGTTTTTCCGGCTCCATTCGGTCCCAGCAGCGCGAGAATTTCACCTTGTTTAATATCGAGCGTTACACCCTTGAGCGCTTCAAAGCCGCCGTCATAGCGTTTCTTGAGATCACGCACTTGAACAAATGCAGTCATGGTTCCTCCTCGGACGTGTGGACGTAAAATAGCCCGCAGATCCCTGCGGGCCACCCTGTCATGCTACAAAGTTAGTAACCGGTTACGCTTTTGCGCGTCTTACTCCGGCAGCAAGTTCTTCAACCAGACCGTTAACCGAAGTTGCGGTTGCGTCGGTTGCCTTTCCGTCACTGTAGCTCGCCTCAATCTGGTTAACCAAAGCCGTTCCGACAACGACGCCGTCAGCGTGTTCACCAAGTGCGGCCGCATGTTCTCCGGTTTTTACACCAAAACCGACGACGATCGGCAGGTCCGTATATTTGCGAATGCGTTCCAACGCCGTCGAAACAACCGAATAGTCAGGGGTCGCAGCACCCGTGATCCCGTTGATTGAGACGTGGTAAACAAACCCAGCCGAATTCTTGAGGATGGTAGGCAGGCGTTTATCGTCGGCTGTCGGCGGGACAAGACGAATGAACGCAAGACCAGCCTCAAGCGCGGGCAGGCAGAGTTCTTCATCCTCTTCCGCAGGGACATCAACGACGATCATTCCGTCAACGCCGGCATCTTTTGCATCCGCCACGAATTTCTCGGGGCCGTAGCTATAGATCGGATTGTAATACCCCATGAGGATCACGGGAGTATCGGGAAAATCTTTGCGGAATTCCCGAACAAGATCGAGTGTTTGCGCGGTCGTCTGGCCACCATCCAGTGCGCGCAATCCAGCTGCTTGGATTGACGGACCGTCCGCGACCGGATCAGTAAAGGGCAGGCCGAATTCAACAATATCCGCACCTGATGCAGCTACGTTTTTCAGTATTTCCAAAGAGGTCGCAGCATCGGGGTCACCAGCCATGGTGTATGTCACCAGAACAGGACGGTTTTCGGCACGGGCTTTAGCAAAGCATGCGTCGATGCGGGCAGTCATGAGTGTCTCCTTGGCCTTTGCAGGCTTGGCTTTAGCAGGAATGTTCTGGGTTGCAAACGAAGAACAAGAGGAAGAGCACCGCCCCTCGGGCAATCGGATCACTCTCCCTGTCGATTTTCGGGATCGCTATTGAGCGGCTTTCACCCTCGCACGTGCCGCATGAAGCAATGGTTCGGTATAACCAGAAGGCTGTAAAGCACCTTTGAAAATCAGGTCACGTGCGGCACAGAAAGCCTCCCCGTCAAAGGTTGGCGCCATGGGCGAGTAGTCCGGATCATCCGCATTTTGTGCGTCCACCTTAGGAGCCATACGCTTTAGAGCGGCGTCAACATCATCGCTGGTGCAGATACCGTGCTCTAGCCAGTTTGCCAGATATTGCGAAGAAATCCGCAAGGTCGCGCGATCTTCCATCAGGCCGATGTCGTTGATGTCCGGCACCTTTGAACATCCTATACCCTGATCCACCCAGCGGACTACGTATCCCAGAATAGACTGACAAGCATTGTCGAGTTCATGCTGAACCTCTGCGTCCGAAAGATTTCGACCCGACATGATCGGCGGCGTCAGTAGCTTTTCGCGCGCAGCGGGCGCACGTGTTTTCAACTGTTGCTGAACCGAAGCGACATTTATCCGGTGATAGTGCGTTGCATGAAGCGTTGCCGCAGTCGGGCTTGGCACCCAAGCTGTATTCGCACCGGACTTTGGATGCCCGACTTTGGCATCCAGCATCTCTGCCATTGCATCCGGCTTTGCCCACATGCCTTTGCCGATTTGGGCCCGCCCCGACAGTCCCGTAGCCAGCCCGACATCAACGTTTCCGGCCTCATAAGCGATGAGCCAATCCGAGGTTGCCATTTCCCCACGAGGGATCACTGGCCCAGCGTACATTGACGTGTGGATCTCGTCGCCTGTCCTATCGAGGAAGCCGGTATTGATAAACACGCAACGTGACTGGACGGCTTTGATACACGCGGCGAGGTTCGCGGATGTCCGGCGCTCTTCGTCCATCACACCGATCTTCACTGTGTTGGCGGGTAGACCAAGGATCCGCTCAACACGGGAAAAAACCGTATCGGCAAAAGCGACCTCTTCCGGGCCGTGCATTTTAGGCTTCACCACATAGATCGAACCTTTGCGGGAATTTCGAGGACCCGAAGATTTTTGCAGGTCGTGGATCGCAATTGCGGTGGTCACGATGGCGTCCATAATGCCCTCGGGTGTGTCGCCTCCATCCAAACGAACCGCATCGGTTTTCATCAGATGCCCAACGTTACGAACCAGCATCAGAGACCGCCCTGGATAGGTGAAAGGCTCACCATCTGGCGACAGGAACTCCCGATCTGGTGCCATCTCGCGAGTCATTTCCTTACCGCCCTTGGAGAAGGTCGCACTCAGACCGCCGTCCATCAGACCGAGCCAGTTTGAGTAAGCGAGCACTTTGTCCTCTGCATCAACGCAGGCAACCGAATCTTCGCAATCCATGATCGCTGTCAGCGCGCTTTCCAGCCGAATATCCGAGATACCCGCAGGATCGGTCGCGCCGATAGTACTGTTAGCATCGATAACAACCTCGATCAGCAAGCCGTTTGCGCGCAGCAAAACCGATCCTTTGCCAGTGCCTGCAAATTGGGACGGATCAGCCAGGCCTGTCTCAGTTCCGGCAACATCGATCAGCAGGATGCCATCTTGGGGATTAATCGAAGTTACGTCCGCCCATGTCCCGAAAGCGAGGGGCGCAACTGAATCAAGATGAGCCTTGGCCCATGCAATTACCTTTGCCCCGCGAGCTGCGTCATATCCCTTTCCAGCCGGAGCCCCTTCAATCGCATCAGTTCCATAGAGCCCGTCGTAGAGTGACCCCCACCGCGCATTTGCTGCGTTCAGCGCGAAACGCGCGTTTGTAATGGGAACAACCAGTTGCGGCCCCGCCATACGCGCAATCTCGTCGTCGACATTGTCGGTTGTGATTTCAAACTGATCCGGCTCGGGTTCGAGGTATCCAATTTCCGTCAAAAACGAGCGATATTGCGCAGCGTCAAAGGGTGTTGCCTTGTGCCAAGCATCGATTTTTGCCTGCAAGGTATCCCGCTTTTCCAACAACGCTTTGTTCACGGGCATCAGATCACGCAATAGCGTTTCGTAGCCGGCCCAGAATTCCTCTGGTGAAATCGTAGTCAGAACCTTGTTTTCAATCAGTTCAACGAGCGGAGCTGCGACCTGCAACCCTCCACGAGTGACATACTCAGTCATGTCTATCCCAATCCTGTTCCGGCGTGTTTTGAACACTGTTCCACAGGAGCACGGGAACGGCAATCAGCCTAGGCGGCCGATCCCCAATAGCGAACGCGGCCTGTATCGATATGAACAAAGCTCGGATAGCCACCGACTCCTCCGATACCAAGGTCTTTGGCCATCGCAACGGTTTGACGAATACCCACACCGGGGAGGCTAAAATCAATCGCTAGTGATTGAATATGAAGGGAATTGCGCGCGGCGCCTGCGCCCGCGGCCCGAAGGGCATCATTGGTCGCGCGGCTCCGGTATCCGGAAAGAAAACGAACCCGGTCAGAGAAGCCATCCTGTCGGGCGCGTTCCTGTATCTGTAGCAATCCAAGTACAACATTCGGGTCCATTTCGGCAGGCTCACCTCTCCGCCAGTCACGCATGAAATGGTTCACTTGCGATATTGCTGACGGATTGAAACCCGTCGCCGAAACCGGCTGAATCGCCAGTTGTTCGTCTGTGTGTACATTCCACATCCGCAATGTCGGTGTTCCCGTCGCGAGCGATATCTGCGGTTGCGATGGCTCGGATCGTGGCAATGGGTCCTGCTCGGGTTCGAAATCATACATTTCATACAGGCTGGTGCCCCGACCAAGATCGATAAGCGGCCCTCGGGTCTGCCCGAGAAGCCCCTGAGAAGCGAACACAGCACCGGGGGCAAGTGTTACCCCCAAGCAAGTTGATAGGAATTTCCGACGATCCACAAACGACCTCACGACAAACGACTACGGTCTGACGAACTGCAAGATGCTTGCCAGACAGGAAATGCGCACCACACTCTGTTCATCGCGCTCGTGTCGCTGTATCAACAGCGCGCGCAAACAGATGGACAGCCAGATGCCTTATTATCGTTCTCGTAAATCCACCCATGGCCGCAACATGGCGGGCGCCCGTGGTCTTTGGCGTGCAACCGGCATGACCGAAGGCGACTTTGGTAAGCCGATTATCGCGGTTGTGAATTCGTTCACACAATTCGTTCCGGGTCACGTGCACCTCAAGGATCTGGGCCAAATGGTCGCCCGCGAGATCGAAAACGCAGGCGGTGTGGCCAAAGAATTCAACACCATCGCTGTCGATGACGGCATCGCGATGGGCCATGACGGCATGCTTTATTCCCTGCCGTCCCGTGATCTTATCGCTGACTCGGTTGAATATATGGTTAATGCTCATTGCGCTGACGCGATGGTCTGCATTTCCAACTGTGACAAAATCACCCCGGGCATGATGATGGCTGCGATGCGCCTGAATATTCCGGTGATTTTCGTCTCTGGCGGCCCGATGGAAGCAGGCAAGGTCACGATTGATGACCTCGAACATTCTCTCGACCTCGTCGATGCGATGGTTGCGGCGGCTGATGACAAATACACCGACGAACAGGTTCAAGCGATCGAAGAAGCCGCCTGCCCGACCTGCGGGTCGTGCTCTGGTATGTTCACCGCGAACTCGATGAACTGTCTGGCCGAGGCACTGGGCCTCGCCCTGCCCGGAAACGGGTCAATGCTCGCCACCCATGCTGACCGTAAAGCGCTGTTCCTCGAAGCAGGTCGCAAGATCGTCGAGATCACCAAAGCGCACTACGAAGGTGAGAAACCGAATCTTCTGCCGCGCGATATCGCAACGTTTGAAGCTTTCGAGAACGCTATGTCGCTGGACATTGCGATGGGTGGATCGACAAACACTGTTCTCCACCTCCTCGCCATTGCGCATGAGGCTGGCGTTGATTTCACCATGTCCGACATGGACCGTCTGTCACGCAAGGTTCCGTGCCTCTCCAAGGTCGCACCTGCAAAATCCGACGTCCACATGGAAGACGTCCACCGCGCTGGCGGGATCATGGGTATCCTTGGCGAGCTAAACCGTGGTGGCCTGCTGCACGGAGACGTTCCGACAATCCATTCGGCCTCCATGTCCGAAGCGATTTCCAAGTGGGACATCATCGCTGCAAACGATCCCAAAGTAGATGAATTCTTCCGTGCTGCCCCTGGTGGTGTCCGCACGACCGAAGCGTTCTCGACCCAGAACCGCTACAAAGAGCTCGACCGCGACCGTGAAGGCGGCGTGATCCGTTCCGTAGAACATGCGTTCTCCAAGGACGGTGGCCTCGCCGTACTCTACGGAAACATCGCTGTAGATGGTTGCATCGTGAAAACCGCAGGCGTTGATGACTCGATCCTGAAATTCACCGGCAAAGCAAAGGTCTATGAATCGCAGGACGATGCGGTCAACGGAATCCTGACCAACAAGGTCGAAGAAGGAGACGTTGTTGTCATCCGCTACGAAGGTCCGCGCGGTGGTCCGGGGATGCAGGAAATGCTCTATCCGACGTCCTACCTGAAATCTAAAGGGCTGGGAAAATCCTGTGCGCTTCTGACCGACGGTCGTTTCTCTGGCGGCACATCCGGTCTGTCGATCGGTCACGTATCGCCTGAAGCCGAAGAAGGCGGCCTGATCGGTCTTGTCGAAACCGGTGACACCATCGAAATCGACATCCCGAACCGGACGATCCACCTTGCTGTGGATGACGAAACCATCGCTGCCCGTCGCGAGGCCAAAGGTCCGCTTCCGTGGAAACCGGCAGAGCCGCGCAAGCGGGCGATTTCGACCGCGCTCAAAGCCTACGCAATGCTGGCATCGTCGGCGGCAAAGGGTGGTGTTCGCATCCTGCCCGAGTAAAAGGCACCTATAACCGCGAAAAGGCCGTCCATCTGGGCGGCCTTTTTTGTTTGTTGTTACCAGAAAATGGAAAGCCCCCAATCCGCTCAGCCTTCCGGCGATCAGATCAGGGGCTCTTCGCCCGACACTGGCCCTCCTCCAAAAACCACTGTCTGGCTGCCTGAAGCCTCAGGCATGTGCGCAGAACGTGACCTAGCAACAAGCACGAGTCAAACCTAGCGACACAAACCTATACTTTTGAGACTCGCCCGAATGCGTCACATCATCAGACCTTTGCGTCAGTCAATACCTCTATGAACTCTGTTCTAGGACAAGCGACACTGTGGCTTTCACTCAGTTGCAGGCGGCTTGGGACTTCGGCTGCACAAGCGTCTACCGCAATCGGGCATCGCGTTCTGAAAACACAACCTGACGGCGGTGCCAAAGGAGAAGGCAATTCACCCTCAATCACCATGCGTTTACGTTGTTTTTCTATCTTCGGGTCCGGTACCGGCACTGCGGAAATGAGTGCTTGCGTGTAAGGATGGCTCGGATTGGCGACCAGTTCTTTGGCCGTTGCTTCCTCCATCAACCGCCCGAGATACATCACCGTAATCCGGTCAGAGATGTGTTTCACCACGCTCAAATCGTGCGCGATAAAGATCATCGAAAGGCCGAGTTCGCTCTGAAGTTCCTTGAGCAAATTCACAACCTGCGCCTGAACGGAAACATCCAATGCCGAAACGGGTTCATCACAAATCAGCAGGCGCGGCTTTAAAATCAACGCGCGGGCGATACCGATTCGCTGGCACTGACCGCCTGAAAACTCGTGTGGATAACGGTTCGCCAAATTTGGCAACAAACCGACCCGCTCCATCATTTCCTGAACGCGCTGACGCACCTCTCTTTTGGAGGCTTTCGGCTCGTGGGTAACGAGCGGTTCAGCAATAATATCACCGACAGTCATACGCGGATTGAGCGCAGCTAGAGGGTCTTGGAAAACCATCTGAATGTCTTTGCCAAAACGCCTCCGTTCGACAGGAGACAACTTTGATAGATCCTGACCATTAAAATGGACAGACCCACCAGAAATTGGCGCAAGACCAATCACAGCGCGTGCCGCAGTGGATTTGCCAGATCCGCTCTCCCCCACAACGCCGAGGCACTCGCCCTCTTTGAGTTCAAAATTTACACCGTTTACCGCGTGGAGTTTTCGCGCAGGTGTCCACGGCCAAGATCCCGGAACCGGAATATCAAAGGTGACCTGAAGATCGCGAACTGACAGCAGAGTACCAGACATTATGCCACCTCCTTGATTTCCGCGTGGCAGGCACGTCGGCGGATTCCGAATTCGACCAGATCAGGACGAACATTCACACATTGTTCTGTGGCGATGCTGCAACGCGGGCTGAAGGGACAGCCGGCAGGCAGACGCGACATGTCTGGCGGTTCACCCGCAATTGTCCGAAGTATGTCTTCGTCAACGTCAAAGCGGGGCACAGCTTGCAGCAGACCCGTGGTGTAAGGATGACTCGGGCTTTCAAACAGGGCCTCGGTCGGGCCTTCTTCCATAACTTGCCCACCGTACATCACCATTGTCCGATCACAGAAACCGGCGACGACACCCAAATCATGGGTAATCAGGACAATCGCTGTCCCGAACTCCTTCCGGATATCCCCGAAAAGTTCCATAATCTGAGCTTGTACCGTCACATCCAGCGCTGTGGTCGGTTCGTCAGCAATCAAAAGCCGCGGACCACACAAGAGCGCCATAGCGATCATGATACGTTGCCGCATCCCGCCAGAGAATTCGTGCGGGTACATACGAATCCGGGACTTTGCATCAGGAATTTTCACCGCGTCCAGCATGCGGATTGATTCCGCAATTGCGTCCGATTTCGACAGACCTTTGTGAAGTGTCAGAACTTCGGCCATCTGGTCGGAAATCCGCATGTAAGGATTGAGCGATGTCATGGGGTCTTGGAAGATCATCGCGATCTCTTGGCTGCGGATACGGTTCAGCTCTTTTTGTTTGAGCTTCAGGATATTCCGTCCGTCAAAGTTCGCCTCTCCGGTCGCCCAACCGTTGGACGCCAGAAGACCCAGCGCCGCAAAAGCGGTCTGGCTTTTGCCCGAACCACTTTCCCCAACAATCGCGAGCGTTTCACCTTCGTCGATCGAAAAGGACACGCCGTTCACAGCGTTCACGTTCCCGTCTCCGGTTTTGAACGTAACCTTGAGGTCGTTTACATCAAGAAGTGCCATATTAACGGTCCTTCGGGTCTAGTGCGTCGCGCAGGCCGTCTCCGACAAAGAAGAAAGCATAAAGCGTGATAAGGAAGAAGAAGAGCGGGAAGGCGATCATCCAAGGCGTGCCACGGTTCAGTTGGCTCGCACCATCCGAAATCAGCGCCCCGAGAGAGGTCATCGGTTCCTGAATACCCAAGCCAAGGAAGCTGATGAAGCTTTCGAGGACAATAAGTTCGGGGATCAGCAACGTCGCATAGACAATCACCACACCCGCGAGGTTTGGAACCACGTGACGCATGATGATCGTGAACGGTTTAACACCACTCGCAATCGCGGCTTCCACATACTCTTTGTTTTTGATGGCTAGTGTTTGACCACGCGCGATCCGCGCCATGTTGAGCCATGAGATCAATCCGATCCCGACAAACAGCATGACAACGGAACGTCCGAAAATCACGAGCAGCAGGATGATCACGAACATGAACGGGATCGCCATGAGGATATCCACGGTCCGCATCATGACACTGTCTACTTTGCCGCCGAAGTAGCCGGAAACGGCGCCGTAGATCGTACCGACAACAACAGCCACGAAGCTACCGACCACCCCGACAAGGATCGAAATTCGAGTGCCTTGAATGACTCGGGTAAAGAGATCCCGCCCCTCTTTCTCAAGACCAAAGAAATGGCCGTTCGAAATCGACGGTCCGCCAAGTTCTTTGATGCGACCACGCAATGCGAAATCGATAAATGCCGGATCGTGCCGGCTCAGGAACTGACCGAAGAATGCAAAAAGCAGGATGAGGATCAGCACTACGAGCGAAACCACAGCAGCGCGGTTTCTGGAAAAACGTCCCATGGCATCGCGCCAAAGACTACGCCCTTTCACGTCTGCCAGTTGTGCGGATTGAAGGACCGCGTCAGCGGATTTTCGTCCGGTTGTAAGCATGTGTGCCCCCTTAATACCGGATCTTCGGATCGATCCACGCATAAAGCAGATCGACGATCAGATTGAATACAATGGTCAAAGCTCCGACCAGGATCGTGACCCCCATCATGACTGAGTAGTCACGGTTGAAGGCTGCCCGAACGAACGACCCGCCAATACCACCTGTTGAAAAGTAGGTATCGACAAGAACCGAACCGGTAATCATCAGCACGAATGCGGGTCCCAAGTAGGACAGCACCGGCAACAACGTCGGTTTGAGCGCATGACGGAAAATGATCCGCCGCATCGGGAGCCCCTTTGCACGCGCGGTCCGGATAAATCCGGCGTTCAAAACCTCGAGCATGGAAGATCGAGTGATACGTGCGATTGACGCCATATAGGACGTGGACAGCGCGATCACTGGCAGGATTACATATTCCCATTGTCCACCGTTCCAGCCACCGCCAGGCAACAGATGGAGCCACAGGGTGAAAACGATCACCAAGATCGGGGCCATAACAAAGTTCGGAAGCGATTGCGCCCCGATGGAAATGCCGACCGCGAGGTAATCCAGCCAACTGTTGTGCTTCACAGCAGCGGCAATACCCAAAGTCAGACCGAATACGACCGCCACAACAAATGACCAGAAGCCGTAAGTGATCGTGACTGGAAAACCCTGGCGGATTACATCAGACACGCTCCGGTCGGCATACTTGAATGACGGCCCGAAATCGAAGTGGGCAACAATTTTCCAAACATAGTCTACAACCTGTTTCCAGTATGGTTGGTCGAGACCGTATTTGGCGTTGAGGTTTGCAAGGACTTCCGGAGGATACGGACGTTCAGCGTTGAACGGGCCACCAGGCGCAGCAAACATCAATGTATAGGATATAATGATCAGTACGAGGATCGTAGGAATTGCGACGGTAAGACGTCGCACGATAAAAGCGAACACTGCTGTCCCCTTTCCAGATGTGTGCAACCGCACCCCTGCCAGTGACAGAAGTGCGGAAGCATCGTTTTTCAGAAATTATTCAGCAACGCGATAGAGCTGACGTGCATACCAACGCTGTTGCACGTTGTTTACCGGCCACCCTTTGATCGAGTCATCAAGCATGATGTTCTGGGTGTAGTGGTAAATCGGAATGATCGGAGCTTCTTCGGCAATGATCTGTTCGATCTGCGTGTAGTTTCCGCTCGGATCTTCCATGGTTTTTGCTGCTGCAAGCAGTGCGTCTACTTCTTCGTTCGAGTAGGCGGCGTCGTTGTAGCCCGAACCGGAGTCCAGAAGATCAAGGAAGGTCGATGCTTCGTTATAGTCACCACACCAGCCAGCGCGGGACACGTCGAACTGACCGTCTTCACGTGCCTTCAGGAAGGTTTGCCATTCCATGTTGGCAAGAGTGGTTTCGACACCGAGCGTCTGCTGCCACATCTGGCTTACCGCAATCGCGATAGACTTGTGTGCTTCGGAGGTGTTGTACACGATCTCGAGCGAGAGCGGGTTGTCAGCACCGTAACCGGCTTCTGCCATCAGCTCTTGTGCTTTGGCGTTCCGCTCTTCTTGGGTCATCGAAGCGGCCGGAACATTCGGCACTTCAAAGTTCGCGGTCGCACCCGGAGTGAAGGTGTATGCCGGGAACTGTCCAGCAGCCAGAACGTATTCGGTGATAACGTCACGATCTACTGCAAGGCTCAGAGCCTGACGAACGCGGACATCATGTTCCCACTCGGGGGAATCGTCACGCAGGTTGAAGTTGTAGTAGTAGGAACACAGCTGCGGGAAGGACAGCGCCTCGGTCGGGTACTGTTCATGCAGGGTCGGGTATTGACCAGCCGGAATGGTCTCTGTCCGGTCGAGCTCGCCAGCTTGCCAACGGGTCAGTGCCTGGTTTTCGTCGTTGATCACAAGACGAACGACAGTTTCCAAAACAACGTTATCGCGATCCCAGTATGTCGGCGATTTTTCCAACACCGTACGTTCTTGCGGTGTGTACTCGGACATTACGAAGGCGCCGTTCCCGACAAAGTTCTCAGGACGCATCCATTGATCGCCCTTTTCTTCAACCACGTGCTGAGGAACGGGGAACGTTGTCGATTGCGTCAGCATCTGAGTGAAGTAGGGAAGCGGCTGAGTCAGGTGTACCACGAAGGTGTGGTCATCAGGTGCTTCAACACCAAGATCTTGGGGCGATGCATCACCGGCGATGGCTTCGGCTGCGCCAACGACCGACATGAGCTCCATGTACCATGCATAGGGGGATGCGGTTTCCGGAGTCACTACCCGCTGCCAAGCGTATACGTAGTCGGACGCTGTCACCGGTGTGCCGTCAGTCCAAACTGATTCAGGACGCAGATGGAATGTGTAGGTCATCTTGTCGTCAGACACGTCAAAGCTGGTCGCACCGGCAAATACGGTGTTGCCGTCTGCATCCTGACTCATCAGACCTTCGAAGAGGTTACGCGTAACAGCCGAGCCTTCAACGTCCTCAACGAGGCCGGGGTCAAAGGACGGAGAGTCGTCAATTGTTGCGTAGGTGAATACTTGGTTGTCAGCTAGCGCCTCACCAGTAACCGGATGGGTACCTGCCGCATAGGCGGTTCCAGCCGATAGGATGAGCAGAGTCGCTGCAGTTGCTTTCAGTGATGTCATGAGGTTCATTTACGTCTCCCTGATTGGGCGGCATAGAGCCACCGCATTGAGCCGTCGCCGGTGAGTCCGGCGATCAATGGCATACATAATTTGATCATTTGATCAGAAGGCAAGCCCCAAAGCGCAGTTTTCCGTCGCGTAAGTCGAAATTCTTTAGTGCGAATGCTTCAAAATCGATCAAATCGTGCAGGTCCACGGTAGTCCGAAACCCAGAAGTTTCCAGAAAAAGACGGAAAAGTTGTCGCGACGTAAATCACCTACAGGGTTTCCGTTGCGGTAGGTGATAACAACACCGAAACCAAACTGATCAGGGTCAAAGTCACAAACTCAATGTAAGAATAGATGACCCATACGACGACTGATACGGCCGCAAAGGACAGACCAACCATGCATCTCGTTAACAAAACAATTGATGAAATTGAGGTTGGGCAAACGCACGAATTGAAGCGACTTGTCACTGCCGACGATCTCTATGTTTTTGCCAACGTTTCTGGGAACTACAACCCGCTGCACCTGCCACATGTCGATGGTGACTCTGACGGTGAAATCGAAAGAGTGGCGCCTGGCATGTACGTCGCATCCATTATTTCGGCGGTGCTTGGCACCTGTATGCCCGGCCCGGGAACCACGTATAAGAGCCAAACACTCGAGTTTTTCGAACGCGCCCATGCGGACGAACAACTGCTGTGCAAAGCTACCGTCACAGGCAAGTCGTCTGACGGGGTGGTGACATTGGACACCATCATCCATCGTGTCAGGGACAAAGCGCTCATCCTGAAGGGTGTAGCCGAAGTGTACGCACCTAAGCAGAAATTCGACCGCGACAACGTGTATGTCCCCCGCCTTGTCGTGGAACGTCATCGACATTTCGAGGCAATTCTGGAACGCGCCCGTCCGTTGCCAGCCCTGCCAACAGCAGTCGTTTGCCCTGAAGAACCCAAGTCGCTCGGCGGCGCAATTATGGCGGCCAGAGAAAGCATCATTTCCCCGATCCTCCTAGGCGATGCAGACAAAATCCGCGAGGCGGCAGCCGAACTAGGTGAAAACATCGACGAGTTCGAGCTGATCGAAGGCAACCACCGGAATTCCGCCCGTATGGCCTGCCAGTTGGTGAACGAAGGCCGCGCTGCTGCAGTCATGAAGGGGCACCTGCACACCGATGTCTTGCTCAAGCCGATGCTTGATAAAAACACCGGCCTGCGTATTGGCCGGCGGTTTACGCATGTATTTGTTATGGATGTACCAGGCGTCGCACATCCGGTGATGGTGACGGATGCCGCGATCAATATCACGCCGGACCTCGCTACCAAGGTTGATATCGTCCAGAACGCAATTGATCTGTCGATTTCCATCGGTCACGAAGAACCGCTGGCCGCTGTTTTGTCTGCAGTTGAAACCGTGAACCCGTCCATTCCGTCTTCGCTTGATGCTGCCCTGCTTTCCAAGATGGCTGAACGTGGTCAGATTACGGGCGGGTTTGTTGATGGGCCGCTCGCGATGGACAACGCCGTGGATATTGGTGCTGCACGCACCAAAGGTCTGCGGGGTCAGGTTGCCGGGCACGCAAATATCCTTGTCGCTCCGAACCTTGATGCGGGGAACATGATCGCCAAACAGCTCGCCTATGTGAGCCACGCCGAAGGTGCCGGACTGCT
>JBNKUW010000057.1:0-14122 GCA_050298835.1 Marivivens sp. | reverse complement strand
CATCGCTATAGCTGCGGCCAACGGTGTAGCCATCCCGAAGAATGCAATCGGCACAGCGATCATATTGTAAACGGCAGCGACTGAAAAGTTTTCCAAAATCCGCGACCGTGCGGATTTGGCCGTATTCATCGCGGTCGCAATATTGGACAGGTCGGGTTTGACGAGCACAATGTCCGCCGCAACCCGCGTTGCTTCGAGTGCAGAGGCTGGTGCAATGGACACATGCGACAGGGCGAGCGCCCCCACGTCGTTCAACCCGTCGCCCACCATCAGCACTCTTTGTCCGGCTTCGGCACGTTGCTTAAGAACCTCGGCTTTGTCCTGCGGAAGCACGCCTGCTTGCCAGTCGTCGATACCCAACTCCTGTGCCAGCGCAGAAACGGCCGTCTCTGTATCGCCAGAGAGCAAGGTCACAGGCATTCCGCGTTCCTTAAGCTCTTTCAAAAGCTCGTGTGCGCCATCTCGCAGGGAATCCTCGTATTCGAGCGGGAAGGTGCGGCCGCCGATATCCAGCACGGTAAGGCTCTGCCCTTCGACACCGATCCAGCTTGCACGGCCAAGACGAACTGTTACCCCGTCAACCTGCCCCTCAACGCCCATGCCGGGGCGTTCGGTCAGATCGGTCAATATGACCTCTGACAGTTTTTTGCCCCGCGCGGACTCAACAATCGCTTTAGACCGCGGGTGACCAGAACCGGATGCTAATGCAAAGGCAATCGCGAGCACGTCCAGCGGCAGCTCAGTCACCAGTCGCGGTGTGCCTTTTGTAAGAGTACCGGTTTTATCGAACACAACGGCGTCGACTTCGGCCAATCGTTCTAACGCCGTGGCGTGTTTGATCAGCAACCCGTTTTTAAACAAACGACCTGAAGCGACGGTAGACACCGCCGGCACAGCAAGGCCGAGCGCACAGGGGCAGGTGATAATCAAAACAGCAACGCCAACGTTCATCGCGTGACGCAGATCGCCGCCCGTCATCCAGAGCCAGAAAACAAATGCGAGGAGAGCAAGGATATGCACCGCCGGCGCGTAGATTTTCGCCGCGCGGTCAGCAAGCGAATTGTATCGGGATTTGGCTTGCTCTGCGACGGAGACGAGGTCTGCGAGCGCATGCAGGAGTGTGTCCTCACCTACCGCAGTAGCGCGGATTTGCAGGGCACCGGTGAGGTTTACTTCACCCGCTTTAACCTCGGTTCCGATATCGACAGCGACCGGATCGGTTTCGCCGGTAAGAAATGCGCGGTCCAGTTCTGACGCTCCGCTGATGACATCGCCGTCGACGGGGATACGTGCGCCAGGCTGTACGAGCAGAATGTCCCCCACAGAAACCTGATCCAGAGAAACAGTTTCTGCCCCGTTTTCTCCAATTCGAAGCGCAATGGGCGCTTCCATCGCGGCGAGTTCGGTCGCCGCAGAGCGCGCGACACTCCGCATTTTCTGATCAAGGTAACGACCAGCCAAAAGAAAGAACGTCAACGATAGGGCTGCGTCGAAGTAGGCATGTTCACCGTGACTGACGGTTTCGAAAAGAGACATGCCCGACGCGAGAATTATCGCCAGCGAAATAGGCACATCCATGTTGAGATGCGCGACCTTGAGAGCACGCCAAGCGCTCGTGTAGAAAGGACGTCCTGAGAATACGATAGTTGGCAGTGCGATCATTGCCGACAACCAGTGGAACAAATCCCGCGTTGCATCTGTGGCGCCGGACCAGACCGCCACCGAAAGCAACATGACGTTCATCATCGAAAAACCGGCAACGCCAAGTCGCATTGCCAGATCTCGGGCCGCGCGATCAGACTCACCTGCGGAGAGCGTGGCACTGTCCAGCAGCGTGGCTTCGTATCCGAGGGACGATATCGCATCGACGATATCCTGATCCGTCGTCGTCGCGGGCACCTGAACAGTGGCGCGTTTGCGGGTCAGGTTTACGCGTGCGTCTTCGATATCTTCACGCGCAAGCAGGCCGGTTTCAACGGTCTGGATACAAGCCGCACAGTGGATCGTAGGCAGCGAAAGATGTACCTCTCGGCTCCCTTCGGTCGCATCTTTGGCGGCCTGACGGATCGCAAGCGGGGTCGCAACGCAAGCCGGACAAGCGGCGACACCGGGGGATTCGGTGACGCTCATGTGCTTAACTTCCGAACTTCACTTCGAGACGCTGGTGGAACGGTGTTCCGTCTTCGGCCACGGCTTCCATACGGAAATCCCAGTTACCCGGAGCGGTCTGGACGGGAGCGCGATAGACCGTGCCGTCAAATGTGAACTCAGGTGTCTGGTCATCACGTATCTCAGTCGGACGCCCGAAGGTTCCACCAAGCTCGACCGTCCCTACAGGGTCGCCGTTCACGTCTGTGATCGACACCAGCAATTCATCGCCAACGACGCGTGCTTCTGTAGTCCAACCAAGCGCTTCTTGTGCTGCCCTTTCGCGGTCGAAGTTCTGGCTCGCCACATAAGAGTTTTTAACTTCCAAACCGGGGAAAGTTTGCACAGCGGAATAGGCCATGATGATGTTCACACCGATGATGACCACAAAGAACGATGCGAAGATCGCAAAGAATTTTGGCCCGGTGATAGGTGCCTTGAAAAAGCCCAGCATCAATTTGCCCTTCCGTTAAAGACAGTGCTTTCGTACGACCGTTCGTTATTGCTCAGGTCCGTGACCCAGAAGGTGAACGGTGTGCGCTCTGACGCGGCAGCGTCGCTTTGCGCAGGTGCATCAACATATACACGAACCAGCTTAGCGGTGTCAGCCGGGACATTCACAAGCGTTCCGTCAGAGCCTTCGACGTCGATTGTGAATTCCGTTCCGGTGTTGATAGCGAGGCCGAACGGCCGTTCTTCGCCGTGTTTGTTACGCAAGCGGAGTTCGTAGACGTTCCGGATCGTACCATCAGATTTGGTAATGTAGGTCGGGTTACGCACCGGAGAGACTGTCATATCAATGTCCGGCCGGATAAACAGCGCAAACAGCAGACCGAAACCAACTGCGGCCCAAAGACCGATATACAGGATCGTACGCGGGCGCATGATGTGTTTGATAACCGGAATCGGGGGTTGGCCCGAAACTTCGTTTTCTTCATCTTTCAGCGCCATGTAGTCGATCAGGCCACGCGGTTTTCCGATCTTGGCCATCATGTCATCACAGGCGTCGATACACAGACCACAGGTGATGCACTCCATCTGCTGGCCGTTCCGGATGTCGATGCCCATCGGACAAACGTTCACGCAGGCCATGCAATCGATGCAATCGCCCAGATTTTGCGCTTCAGCCGATTTCCGGTGCTTACCACGAGGTTCGCCACGCCAATGGCGATATTCGATGGTGATCGTGTCTTCGTCCATCATGGCAGCCTGAATGCGCGGCCAAGGGCATGCGTAGATACAGACCTGCTCACGAGCGAGCCCGCCAAAGAAGAAGGTAGTCGCGGTCAAAACAAACATTGTTGTGTAGGCGATCGGGTGGGCTGTGCCATTGACCAGATCGACCAAGAGCGTCGGTGCGTCGGTAAAGTAGAACACCCAAGCGCCACCTGTCGCCAGACCGATTAGCGCCCAGATAATCCACTTGGTCAGACGCAGACGTATTTTACGGGCGTCCCATTTGGCTTTCCAAAGGCGAACACGGGCATTCCTGTCCCCTTCGACCCATCGTTCGACAAGGATATACAGGTCTGTCCACACCGTTTGAGGACAAGCATATCCGCACCAGACCCGACCAAGCGCAGAGGTAAACAGGAACAATCCAAGACCGGCCATAATGAGCAAACCGGCCACGAAATAGAATTCGTGCGGCCAGATTTCGATCCAGAAAAAGAAGAAGCGGCGGTGAGCGAGGTCAACCAGAACAGCTTGGTTGGGCAATTCAGGGCCGCGATCCCAGCGAATCCAAGGTGTCAGGTAGTAAATGCCCAGCATGACTGCCATCAGCACCCACTTCAGATTCCGAAAATTCCCCGATACGCGGCGCGGGAATACCGGCTCGCGGGCTTCGTATAGTTTTTCGGGAGTTTCTGAGGATGACATCTTGGAATCCTGTAATATATCCGTTCGCGATGACCCCTTTTGGGGTCCAGACGGGGCAATCGCCTTGACTCAGATCAACACTAATTGCTGTATCGTTGATTCAGGAATATTTTGAACTGCGACATAAAAACACCCTCGGTGGAAAACCACCGAGGGTGACGCCCTCTCGCCAGAGGGATAGCATCGGTCAGGCGTCGTGCGCGAACAGGGGCTAGACCGATGCGTTCTCGCGCGGCGGCTGCAACACCGCGCGAGAAACTCTTTTACTGACCACCACCAAGCTGGTGGACATAGGCTGCAACAGCATTGATTTCTGCTGCTGTAAGGCCACTGCCGGGGCGGTACTCTTCGGCCCAAGCAGGCATAACGCCAGCGCGACCATTGGTGATCGTTTCAGTGATCGCTGCTTCGTCCCCACCAAAGAGCCAGATGGCATCGGTCAGGTTCGGAGCACCGGTCATTTCACCGTCCGGATACATATTTTCCGGATCTTCCATCGAACGGGTGTTCGCAAGGCTACCCGTTGCTGCGTCACCGTGACAGGCGGCACAGTTATCAAGGAAGACAGTCTCACCAGCGGTTGCCAGTGCTGCGTCAGCTTCCTGACCGGAAATCGACAGGACGTAGTTCACAGCCTGAGAGATTTCTTCTTCGGAGAGGATATCGCCGAATGCTGGCATGTTGGTACCATAGCCACGAGCATCGTAAGACTGTTCGTTACGGATACCGTTGGTTACGGTCCAAACGACTTCGTCAATACGACCACCCCAAATCCAGTCGTCGTCCAGAAGTGCCGGATAACCAACTGCACCACCAGCACCAGAACCGTGACACTGCGAACAGTTCGCACGGAACACGGCGGCACCCATGTTGACGGCAAAACCCTGAAGGTTCTGATCGTCAGCCAGCGTAGCCATGTCAGCACCTTCAAGCGCTGCGATCATGTCAGCGTTTGCTGCGTTGACTGCGTCAATCTGGGCCTGAACCTGACCGCGTGTCGAGAAGCCCAGATAACCGGCGACGGTATCTTTCATTCCCGGCCACGACGGATAGGCGGCGGTGTACCAGATGCTCCAGATGATGGTGGCGTAGAAAATCCACACCCACCACCGTGGAAGGGGGTTGTTATACTCTTCGATGCCATCCCAGGAATGGCCGGTCGTTTCGACCTCTTTTTTATCGTTACGCGTGCTCATGTCCGAGCCTCCAGATCATGCTTGTTGTCAGGTGCAGGGGCATCTTCGTGCCGGAACGGCACGTTTGCGGCGTCGCTCTGCTCGGCACGGCTGCCCGGGCGAAACGCCCAGACAATCGCGCCGACAAAGAACAGCACCAGCGCCAGAAGCACCCAGCTGTCGGCAATTTCGCGAAAGATGTGATAGTCCATACTACCTATCCTTAGCGGCTCGCATCGGGTTCAAAGGTCGAGAAATCAACCAGCGTGCCCAGCATCTGGAGATAGGCGACCAATGCGTCCATCTCGGTCAGCTCAGCCTGCCCGTCAAAGTTCGCGACAACTGCACCCGGATACCGTTCCACCATCGCATCGAAATCAGAGTCGGGATCCGCTTGGGCGACAAAGTCGGCTTCAGCGCTCTCGATCATCTCATCGGTGTACGGGACACCAACGATACGGTGAGTAGACATCAGATCCTGGATGTAGCCCGGCCCGATTTCGCGGTTTGAAAGGAACCCGTACTTCGGCATCACCGAAGGAGGTACCACAGACTGCGGATCGGTCAGGTGGTCGACATGCCATTCGTTCGAATAACGGCCACCAACACGAGCCAGGTCAGGACCTGTCCGTTTGGAACCCCACTGGAACGGGTGGTCATATTGCGACTCCGCTGCCAGCGAGTAGTGACCGTAACGCTCGACCTCATCACGCATCGGGCGGATCATCTGGCTGTGACAGACGTAGCACCCTTCGCGGATGTAGATCTCGCGACCAGCGAGCTCCAGAGGGGAGTAGGGGCGCATGCCCTCTACATCCTCAATGGTATTCTCGAGGTAGAACAGCGGAGCAATCTCCACGATACCACCAATGGTCACAACTGCCAGAGAGCAAACCAGAAGCAGGGTCGCGTTCTTTTCAAGAACCTTGTGTTTATCAAGGATACCCATTTTCCGATCTCCTTATTCAGCAGCGGCGGCGGCAGCAGCAGGCACTCGCTTGCTGAAAGCCGTCATCCACAAGTTGTAGGCCATGATGATTGCACCGGTCAGGTACAGAACACCGCCAAGACCACGCAGCACGTACATCGGATGTTTCGCAGCAACCGTGTCAGCGAAGGAGTTCACGAGGAAACCGTTCGCATCGACTTCGCGCCACATCAGACCTTCCATGATACCGGTGACCCACATCGAAGCGGCGTAGAGCACGATACCGATGGTGGCGAGCCAGAAGTGCCAGCTAACCAGTCTCAGGCTGTAGAGCGATTCACGACCCCAGAGGCGCGGTGTCAGGAAGTACAGTGCACCAAAGGTGATCATACCGTTCCAACCCAGTGCACCAGAGTGAACGTGACCAATGGTCCAGTCGGTGTAGTGCGACAGGGCGTTCACAGCGCGGATCGACATCATCGGGCCTTCGAAGGTGGACATACCGTAGAAGCCGACCGAGATAACCATCATACGGATGATCGGGTCGGTGCGGAGTTTGTCCCAGGCACCAGAGAGTGTCATCAGACCGTTGATCATACCACCCCAAGACGGCATCCACAGCATAACCGAGAAGACCATACCCAGCGTCGAAGCCCAGTCAGGCAGCGCGGTGTAGTGCAGGTGGTGCGGACCAGCCCAGATGTACAGGAAGATCAGAGCCCAGAAGTGGATGATCGACAGTTTGTACGAGTAGACCGGACGCTCTGCCTGCTTCGGCACGAAGTAGTACATCATGCCAAGGAAACCAGCGGTCAGGAAGAAGCCCACAGCGTTGTGGCCGTACCACCACTGGGTCATAGCGTCCTGAACACCCGACATCACCTGAACCGAACGTGCGCCAAGGAACGACACCGGAACAACGAGGTTGTTGACGATGTGTAGCATGGCGATGGTCACGATGAACGACAGGAAGAACCAGTTGGCCACATAGATGTGCGGCTCTTTGCGCTTCAGGATAGTTCCGAGGAAGACCAGCAGGTAAGCGACCCAAACGACGGTCAGCCAGAGGTCAACGTACCATTCCGGTTCTGCATATTCTTTCGACTGTGTCGCACCGAGCAGGTAGCCGGTAGCAGCCAGAACGATAAACAGGTTGTAGCCCCAGAATACGAACCAAGCGAGGTTGCCTCCCCAGAGGCGAGTCGCAGAGGTACGCTGCACAATGTAAAACGAAGTCGCCAGCAAGGCGTTACCACCGAAGGCAAAGATCACTGCCGAGGTGTGCAGCGGACGCAGACGACCGAAGTTGCCGTAGCCCTGGAGAAATTCGAAGTTCAGCTCCGGGAACGCCAGCTGGAATGCAATAAAGGTCCCGACAAGGAACCCGACTACACCCCAAAACGCGGTCGCAACGACCCCATAGCGCACAACACCATCCATATAGCCGGTTTCGGGCGCGGTTTTCGGTTCGCCAGCGCGGCGTACCGTCCAAATAAACAGGCCGGCAGCGACGGCCATCACGATCAACGCATGGACCTGAAATGCCAGGTCGCGCGCGAAGTTCGCGGCAACTGCAGCAAGGAGGGCGATAACCCCCAAAGCCGCGATTTTTATCCAATCCCACATATCAAGCGTTCCCTTCTTTCGCCCACGCGGATTCGTTCGCAGGCCTTTTGCTCTGACTGGGGGTTTCCCATCCCCCCCGTATTATCGCATTGATCCATGTCAATTTAATGTGAAGGCCTATTTGCTAGGGCTTTTTCGCCAGGCTACAGGGCTTCTCTGTGGTCAAAGCGGGAGGACTACATGGCATATAAAACCATTTCGGTTGTGATTTCGGATACCAAGGCGGATTTGAACGCTCTTACGACTGCGCGTCAGATTGCCCAGCGGCTTGACGCCCATCTTGATGTGCACTGCATCGGAATCGATCCGGCACGCTATGATCCGATGCCATCAGGCACTTCCGCAGTAATGATGGAACAAAGTGCATCAGAGGCCCGCGAGCACGCAGAAAGCCTTGAAAAATGGGCGCTTTCTGAACTAGGCAGTGATCTTGGATCGGTCGCCATCCAGTCTGTTGTGATCCCTCAAATGGGGCTGGACACTCTGGTCGCGAGATTGTCCCGCTACGCGGATCTTATCGTGGCGAGCAAACCGTACGGAAAAGATCGTGGACCGCTGCAGGTCAATATTCTTGAGGCCGAACTATTCGGAACAGGTGCACCGGTTCTGGTCGTGCCCGAAGCCGGTCCGGTCGGAGAACAGGCATTTGGGCGCATAGCCGTCGCATGGAACGAAAGTAGCGAAAGTTTTCACGCCATCCGCACGGCGCTTCCGATATTGATGGCCGCCGATCAGGTTGATCTGGTCATGATCGATCCGCCAAGCCATTCGCCGGAACGTTCTGACCCAGGCGGCGCGATTTGCATGATGTTGTCACGCCATGGCATTCGAGCCGAAGTTTCGATCCTTGCCCGTACGCTCCCGCGTGTATCGGATGTTTTGATGCGCTTTGCCGGTGAACACGGTTGCGATCTGATCGTAATGGGCGCTTATGGCCATTCGCGTTTCCGTGAATCGATCCTTGGTGGCGCAACGCGCGATCTGCTGGAGCGGTCTGAACTACCGCTTCTGATGGCACACTAACGATAAAACGATGTGGACGGTTTAGGCGATCAAGCCGCCGTCCATATCATCGCCGGTTTCCAGCAACAGCGACTGGAAATCATCAACGCGGATACGACGCTTTCCGTCGAGCGCGATAATACCTTCACGTTTCAATGCGGAAATCTGACGGCTTACCGTTTCGAGCGTCAGACCAAGGTAATCTGCCATCGCTTCGCGTGTCAGAGGAAGGTTGATCGTGATTTGCCCGGATAGCGGCGCCATTCCGATAATTGATTCGCGTCGCGCGATAATCGACAAAAGACTCGCAATTTTTTCGCGTGCTGTTTTCCGGCCAAGAATAAGCATCCATTCCCGCGCCGCGTCGAGTTCATCGAGCGTCATATCCAAGAGACGTTCCGCCACATGTGGCGTCGTGGTCATAAGCTGTTCAAAGGGCCTGCGCCTAAAGCAGCAAAGCTGAACATCCGACACCGCAGTTACGTCATAAGGAAGCTCCGAACGTCCGGGTCTTCCAATGAAATCAGAGGGTAACAAGAGACCGACCATCTGTGTCCGGCCATCTTCGAGCGTCTGCGACAGGCTTGCAACACCGCGCACAACGGAGCCGACAAAGACCATATCGTCCCCAGCCCACGCAATGGACTGACCCGCCTCGTAGTTGCGGTAATACTTGATCTTCTCCAGAGCTTCGAGTTCTTCACTGTCACACTTTGCACAGACGGCACGGTGACGGATCGGGCACTCTTGGCACTGGACATCGAGCGAGATTTGACTCATCGCAAAAACATTCCCGGTTCGCGCGTGTATTAGCTGGGGACTATAACTCATTTTTTGGAGGGATGCACAATGCAAACCCGTAGCAGATTGCGGGAACTGGGACTCTTTGACGCTAGAGCGCCACGCTACACCAGTTATCCACCTGCAAATCACTTCAACGGGAATGTATCGCCCGAAACAACTGCCCAATGGCTGGCCGCTGTGCCGAGTGGCGAAAAGGTATCTCTCTACTTTCACATTCCCTATTGTCGGCGTCTGTGTTGGTTTTGTGCGTGCCGTACTCAAGGCACCAGCACAGATAGGCCCCTAATTCCGTATCTTGCGCAGTTGAAAAGCGAATTGGCGTTGGTTGATGCAAATCTTCCACATGACGTTGAGATCAGCCAAATTCACCTTGGCGGCGGTACACCGACATTACTTCCACCGAATCTGATCGAAGAGCTGGGCGAAGCGGTAAATTCCTTCCGGCCTCTCTCCGACGACCTGCAATTCTCGGTCGAGATTGATCCGACCGAGGTCGATCAGGCGCGAATTGACGCTCTTGGCCGTATCGGGATGACTCGCGCGTCAATCGGTGTGCAGGATTTCGATCCAGAAGTTCAAAACGCCATCGGACGCGAACAGAGCTTTGCGCAGACCAAAGACGTTGTGGATATGCTCCGCGATGCGGGTGTCCGTTCACTTAACATGGACATTCTGTATGGCTTGCCACACCAAACGCGTGAACGCATGTCGGATTCCGTGCAAAGCGTTCTGTCGCTATCCCCGGATCGGGTCGCGCTTTACGGGTACGCGCATGTGCCGTGGATGGCGAAACGTCAGGTTATGATCCCTGCGGACGCTCTTCCGGATGCCGAAGCACGACTGGACCTGTTCGATCTGGCCCGTGATCTGTTCCTTGCTGACGGCTATGATGAAATCGGCATCGACCACTACGCGCGCCCCGAAGACAGCCTCGCCAAAGCTGCGAAAAACGGAACGATGCACCGGAACTTCCAAGGCTACACCGATGACACCGCAAAGGTTCTTGTGGGTATGGGTGCCTCTGCAATTTCCAAGTATCCTCAGGGGTTTGCGCAAAATACCTCCACGTCATCCAAATACGCTCAGGCCGTTGAATCCGGTCAGCTCGCTACCGCGCGCGGTCACGCCATGAGTGACGATGACATCCTGCGCAGCGACATGATTGAACGGTTGATGTGTGACTTCCGACTGGATTTGAACGACTTTGCAACGCGGTACGACCTACCCATCGAAGACCTTGTTGAAATGACGGCGAGCATGCGTGAACGGTTCAAAAACGAACTGACCTTTGTGGACAACGTGATACAGCTTGAGGAAACAGCGCGTCTGATCGCACGGCTCTGCGCGCAGGAGATTGACGCCTACAGCATGCCAGAGGGGCGTCATAGCCGCGCTCTTTGAGCCGCTGAGACTAATGTATGTTGAACGGGGCCGCATGTTTCACATCGCGGCCCCTTTCCCTTGCGGGGCTTTGGGGATATAGCCCGCTCCGTCAAACCGAAGGAGAAGCCGATGGGCTACAATGTCGTCGTCGTTGGTGCCACGGGTAACGTGGGCCGCGAAATGCTCAACATCCTCGCCGAGCGCGAGTTTCCGGTCGATAAGATCGCTGCACTGGCCAGCCGTAGATCGCTGGGCACCGAAGTTAGCTTTGGCGACAAGACTCTCAAAACCGAGGATCTGGACCAGTTTGACTTTGCGGGTTGGGACATCGCGCTGTTCGCAGTGGGATCCGAAGCCACCAAGAAATACGCGCCTATTGCTGCTGGCAAAGGCTGTGTCGTCATCGATAACTCGTCGCTGTATCGCTATGATCCCGATGTGCCGCTCGTCGTTCCGGAAGTGAACGCTGCTGCGGTTGACGGTTACACCAAGAAAAACATCATCGCGAACCCGAACTGTTCGACGGCGCAGATGGTGGTTGCCCTTAAGCCGCTTCACGACCGCGCAAAGATCAAGCGTGTTGTTGTATCGACCTACCAGTCAGTTTCCGGTTCGGGCAAAGAAGCCATCGACGAACTTTGGAACCAGACCAAGGGCATGTATGTCCCCGGTCAGGAAGTCGATCCGTCGGTTTATCCCAAGCAGATCGCTTTCAACGTGATCCCGCACATCGACGTCTTTCTTGATAGCGGCGATACCAAAGAAGAGTGGAAAATGGTCACCGAGACCAAGAAGATCGTCGATCCGAAGATCAAGGTCACGGCGACCTGTGTTCGCGTTCCGGTATTCGTCGGCCATTCTGAATCGATCAACATCGAATTCGAAGAGTTCCTTGACGAAGACGAAGCCCGCGACATCCTGCGCGAAGCCCCTGGCATCATGGTGATCGATAAGCGTGAAAACGGTGGCTACGTCACTCCGGTCGAATCCGTTGGTGACTATGCGACCTTCATCAGCCGTATCCGTCAGGACGTGACCGTTGAAAACGGTATCAACCTGTGGTGCGTATCAGACAACCTCCGCAAGGGTGCTGCTTTGAACGCGGTCCAAATTGCCGAAGTTCTGGGTCAGCGTTGCCTGAAAAAAGGCTAATCCTCTGACAGACCCGTTTTCAAAGGCCGGTTCCTATCAGGGCCGGCCTTTTTAATTCTGATTTCCCACCCATGCGATTCTCTTGGTGAGTCACGTCTACCAAGGGTCAATCCGCCTTCTTCGAAAGAAGAGGCCGGGACTCTACCCTTTGGTCTATTTTTAAATAGCCCCTTTGCGACGAACCTACACTTTTCGGCACTTTGTTTGTCCATTTGCCTACGCAACATAACCAGTGCTTTCTGCTAATATTCTACCGTAGGATGCATACAAGCGGGGGCATTGTGTGATCCACAATACGTCTGCCAGTTCCGACACGATTACACCAAATGCCCATATGTGTAGGAAAAGACAGCTAATTTGACCGTCTGCCCGGACGGACAATTCATGGGGTCAGGCACCGGATGCATTTCAAATGCAGCGGTGCCTGGTGCTTTTCAGGGCCTACAGAATCGCAAGCGTCAAAAAGGTATCGCCAGATTTGCGCTTTCGCCGCCTGCTCTCCCGAAACGAGAATAAAATCTAACAAAATCTAACCCCTTCGGTGAATTGCTCCATCCGTTTGGATAGCCGCCCCATACGCCATGACCGGAAAACCCTTCCTACGAGCAGGTGAACAACTCGATCACCCTGAGGTAGATTTAACGTGAGAGATGAGCGTCCCAATCCGCTTGTTTCTCATTCGCTCGACCAACCTTCCTCGGTCCGACACTCCGGTTGTCCCAATCTTACTGGAGTGTCGGGCCAAAAGGTTGGCCCAAAATTCACCGGCCTTGCCCCCGAAGGCGCTTTCGAAGTGGACATGACAATGACCATGAAAAGCCTCTCTTGGTGGAATGCCATCCGTTTCTTCCGGTCGTCGCGTCGGCGATCTCTGTTTCAAAAAAGGGTCACTCGTGACGAGATATCGCAGCTCTTTGCTGAAGAGTTGGGATACGAGGCACGGCCTGCCCGTAACGCATAAGGACGCAAAAGATGTCTCTCGCTGCCAAAGCTCGCATGGGTCGCCGTGCTGCACTGCTCGCCCGCTATCGTCGCACTATCAACGTGCGTCCAGTTGTTATGCGTGGTGTTTTCACTGACTAAACAGTAGCAATGCTTCTGAAAACAATCGGGCGGCCCTTGGGCCGCCCGCTGTTGTTTAAATCTGGACGAACCCGTTGCTTTCGCCTTCGTAGAAATCCAGTGTCCCGTCCCCGATGTTATTCCAAAGCCCGTGGAGGGTTAGCAGATCCTCGTCCATTGCTTTTTTCACGAATGGGAAGGTTGCGAGGTTCTCAAGACTAACGATGATCGCTTCTTTCTCAAGCGCCTCAACCCGTTGGTCATCCGGCAGGTCTTTGACCCTCTCGTACCCCGGCCGCAGCAGGTTCAGCCAAGTTCCAACGAATGATGTCTTTTCTTCGAGTTCCGGCGCATGTCCGGTGCACATCGCGTCACATCCTGCAACGCCACCGCATTTCGAATGCCCCATGACAATTACATGGGCAACCTTGAGCGTGGTCACAGCGTATTCAACAGCAGCCGACGTACCGTGGTGATCCCCGTCAGGATTGTAGGGCGGCACGAGGTTCGCAATATTCCGGTGGATAAAGAATTCACCGGAGTCTGCGCCAAAAAGTGACGTCACATGGACGCGACTATCACAGCAGGAGATCACCATCGCCCTCGGGCGCTGACCATCCTCTGATAAACGTCGATACCATGCGCGATTTTCGGAATAGGTGGTTGCTTTCCAACCCTGATAGCGGCGAACCAGGTACTCCGGCAACGGACGTGCGAGATCCATTGTATCTCCTCTTGGCTATTTGGGCACAGATAGAGCGGATTAGACAGAATTTCGAGTTATTTTTCCATTCTTTGTCAACGGATCAGGAACCATAGGTCGATATGACGCTGCCATGCATGATTGTTCCTCATATCAGAGTGGTGAGGCCCGGCACATCGGGCAGGTCATTCGTTTACAAGTCCGGTCTACTGGTGAGATCGATGAAACCGCAATCTCCGGTCTGATCGACGTGAATGG
>JBNKUW010000056.1:0-14350 GCA_050298835.1 Marivivens sp. | reverse complement strand
CGTGTCATCGCAGATTGAATTCCGGCCAAGGGCGAAATCGGTACGATGGGCCAGTCCGAAGAAAGGGCAATCACCGCTCCTGAATCTACTATGTCGCGCCACGCGTAAGCATATCGGGAACGATCAGGTCCAATTCCGTCGGTCGTCCGGTTCGGCTTGATTGGGACATGCGGTGGCTGCATCGATGCCACCACACCGAGTTCGGCCAGACGCGGCAGGTCGTCTGGATGGATAACCTCGATATGCTCGATCCGGTGCCGACGGTCACGCGGACCATTTGCTTTTGCGGCCGCCTCATAGCCATCCAGTGCAAGACGAACGGCAGCATCTCCGATGGCATGCACCGCGATCTGAAGCCCACGCCTGTCAACCTCGATCGCCTCTTTGACGAATGCCTCGTGAGTAAACAGTGTTTCGCCGCAGTGATCAGGATGGTTGTGATAAGGCGCAACCAACGCCGCTGTTCCGCTTTCGATTACACCGTCAAGGAACATCTTCACATAACCAGAGCTCAGCTTCAGGTTAGCGAAGTCTTTGGTCATGGCACTGGCGCGGTCGAGTTCCGACAGGTCCATCTCTGGTGTCAGATGGAACGGAACACCAACCCGCGCACAAAGTTCTCCGGCTTGTTCGATCTCGGTCAACAGCTCCAGCATGTACCGATTGCCATCCATGTTGTGCATAGAGGTAATCCCGTGCCGCGCAGCATGTTTCAGGCCTAACCGAAGGTAGTCACGGTCCTCGCTTCTTTCGCTTGGGGTCAGCGTTTCAGGCGGTTCGCTTCCCGACATTCCGAGCATTTCGCGCCCACCGGAGTTGCGAAGATCCAGAACGGGTAAAAACGCCAGTTTTTCGTGCAACTCCCCGTTCGCCAACCCGTCTGCCCCCATGACAACGGCGTTTCCGGCCGGCAGATCCCGTCCTTCCAAGAGCCCCGCAGCCCTGAGCGCAGCAGTGTTGGCAAAGGCAGAATGAAAATCATAGGCCATAATGAGGAGCGGGCGATCAGGACAAATTTCATCCAGAACATGACGGTCCAACAGCTGTCCTGTTCCCAAAATCGAATAATCCGCCCCCTGTGCAAACAGCAGGGAGGCGTTCGGGTTTTCGTCCGAGTAGCGCGCAACTGCAGCGCCAAGCGCCTCGAGTCCGGATACGTCCGCCAACTGCAACAAGGTTTCGCCATATGCACCCGAGAATAGATGCAGATGGGACTCAACGAAGCCAGGTAGCAGGGTCGCCCCCTTTGCATCGATAACCAAGGTCGATGAATCCGAGAGAGCAAGGATGTCAGCGGCTTCGCCAACGGCGAGGATACGATCGTCCCTAATAGCAACTGAATCCGCACGAGGATTGCTGGCATCCATGGTGAGGACGCGCGCGTTGGTAATGATCAGATTGGCGTTCACGTTTCTTCTCCTCGGCGAAGGACACAAGCTTCGAGGCAGTCGTCTTCGAATATGAGCGGCAACAACGGAGCAAAGCGTTGAACAAACAAAGCGTCATGCTCTTCGAGCGTCATCTTCGCTTCGGTGATGAGTTGCACAAAACAGGGCATCCATAGGTCATGTAAAACCCGTGCAAACATATGAATATCGACAGAATCTCCCGAACGCGCGCGCAGATCGTATCCGTTAAGAGCGTCAGCAATGGACTCGATCAGCATCAGAGAAATGTTGCGATACACGCGCGACAGTTCAGTGTCCGGATGACGGATAACCGAAGCCTCGGTATGGCGCCAAACCCGCTTTGATGCGATCCCGAGTGTCTGGCTTGCAATTCGAGAGAACAGATTTTGGATTACCTCCGCGAGCGGGACACCTTCGACACGTGGTAGTCTGGTTTCGCTTTCGCGTTCCTTGCGGGTGCCTTCTTCTACGATGGCGACCAGAAGCCCGTCCTTTGATCCAAAATAGTTAAAGATAGTCGGAACCGATACACGACTTGCCTCGGCAATGTCCGCCATCGTCGTCGCATTGATTCCCTTTTCTTCAAAAAGGTGGATCGCAGCCGCAACGATTTCGTCTTTACAGCGTGCTTTTTTCCGGTCCCGCAGGCTTGCGCCCCCTGAATCAACTGACATGGCATTCCAAATTTTTTACTCACTAATATTTTTTATTGACTAAAATCTTTTTGTCAATAGCCTGACTCCGACATCACAAAGAGAACACTAATGCTGCAAATCCAGTCCCTCTCAAAATCGTATGGCGTCGGAAGTACCGCGTTCCGTGCCCTTCGCTCCGTTGATATCAAGGTTGGCTCGGGAGAGTTTTTTACACTGCTGGGGCCGTCAGGATGTGGCAAAACAACGCTATTGCGAACGATCGCCGGGTTTGAGCAACCCACAAGCGGCCGGATCGTGCTTGATGGCGAAGACATCGCTACGATCCCGCCGAACAAACGTCCGGTAAATACGGTTTTCCAAAGCTACGCGCTGTTCCCGCATATGACCGTTGCCGAGAACGTCGCGTTTGGCCTTCAGGCGCTAGGCACAGCATCGAAAGAAATCGATGGTCGTGTGAACGAGATGCTCGACCTTGTTCAGATGGCACACCTGCGCGACCGTAAAAGCACTGAGCTTTCAGGCGGACAACAACAACGTGTCGCCCTTGCACGCGCCCTTGCCCCCCGCCCGCGAATCCTGCTTCTGGACGAACCGCTTTCGGCTCTGGATCTGAAACTTCGTAAGGAAATGCAGGCCGAGCTCAAACGTCTCCAGCGCGAAACTGGTTTGACATTCATTTTCGTCACTCACGATCAGGACGAAGCGCTTACCATGTCCGACCACATCGCGGTAATGCATGGGGGTGTTCTGCAACAGGTCGACTCTCCGCGCGACCTCTATGATCATCCCGTAAACCGTTTTGTTGCCGGTTTCATCGGGGAAACCAACTTTCTCTCCGGCCTTTCAAAAAACGGTCGAGCAACCCTTGAGGGGTTTGGAGAGTTCCCCATGCAGGACACCGATCTGGCCAACGGTCCGATTACGGTGATGATCCGTCCTGAACATGTTGCTCTGGGGCAGGACGTTCCGGATTCGATCCGGTGCGATGGTGTAATCGAACAGTTGGTCTTTTCCGGAACGGAAACACACGTCCGAATGCGATTACCAAATGGTGAAATGCTGACGGCACGCACCCAGAACAGCTTTCATTCGGCAACGACGTTTTCCGAAGGGCAAAGCATCCCGATCTCCTTACCGTTAGAAGCCCTACGTTTCCTTCCTCCAGAAACCGGGGACGGAGTTTGAGACTATGAGTAGTGCCGAACAGCTTCAACGCGCTGAAAACCGCAGACGGTGGTCGCTGACCCTGCCCGCTTTGATTGTCATTTCCGTTCTGTCGATCCTGCCGCTGGCAATCATGGTCGTGTATTCGTTTCTCACGGCTGGAACATACGGCAACGTCGTGTGGCAATTCTCTTTGGAAGGCTGGTTGTCCGTCTTTGTTGAACGTGATCTGTTTGATGACACAATGGGGCCGGCAACGGCACATTTGATCATCCTCGCACGGTCCGTTTTTCTGGCACTGGCAACGACGATACTTACAGCTCTTTTCGGACTGCCAACGGCGTGGTTTGTCGCGACCCGGCACCCGGCTGTCCGTTCTTACTGGCTGTTGCTGATCACGGTGCCGTTCTGGACGAACCTTCTTGTGCGCACCATCGCCATTCAGGAAGTCATCCGCGCAGACGGCACGTTGAACAGCCTCCTTTTAGCGCTTGGTGTGATTGATCAGCCGATACAGATGATGTTCACGAACGGCGCAGTCCTCGTCGGCATGACCTATGTCTATCTGCCGCTGATGGTATTGCCCGTTTACGCCGCAATCGAAAAATTCGACTTCGGACTGGCCGAGGCCGCTTACGACCTGCACGCTTCACGGCTGTTCTGTTTACGGCGGGTAATTCTGCCCCTGATGAAACCAGGGATTCTGGCAGGGGCCGTTCTGGTCTTTGTCCCCGCGCTTGGTGCCTATGTCACACCGCGCCTGATGGGTGGAGGCAGAGCAATGATGTGGGGAAACCTCATCGACCTGCAATTCGGTCAAGGCCGTAACTGGCCCCTCGGCGCGGCATTATCCGTTTCGCTAACCCTGATCGTTCTTTTGGCACTGGTCTGGTACGCGCGCCGCGCGTTCAAAGGAGACAGCTCCCATGGATAAGCAAAGCTTTTCTGTAAAGCACCTGCCCGGTGTCTCCTACATAGCGATCTTTACCTTCATCGCTCTGTATGCCCCTGTGGTGATCCTGGTGATCAACGCCTTCAACGCTGGTCCGGTCATCGGTCACTGGGAAGGCTTCTCACTTCGCTGGTTTGCAGCAGCCCTGAATAACGATGCTTTCAGGAACGCAGCAGCGAATTCGTTGATCGTGGCATCGCAGGCGGCCCTCTTTTCGTCTGTTATCGCCACAATGGCAGCCGTTGCGATTTCCCGGGGACGCCGGTTGCCGGGAGAGGGAGGCATCTACATCATCCTCAACCAGCCGCTATTGGTACCCGAAATTGTCCTCGCGATTGCGCTGATGCTCGTTTTGGCACAGGTCAAACAGATTACAGGATATCACGGCCTCGGATACACTGTTGCGGCTCATATCACCTTTTGCATTCCTTACGCGTTCCTCCCGATCAGGGCCCGCCTCGCCGGGATGGACCTGACATTGGAAACTGCGGCGATGGATCTCTACGCTGGTCGCTTCTACACCTTCCGGCGGGTAACGCTTCCACAATTGGCGCCCGGCATTCTCTCCGGGTTCATGCTGGCCTTTGTCATCTCTTTGGACAACGTCGTGGTCAGCAGCTTTGTCAAATCGCCCGGACGCGAAACACTTCCCACATATCTGATGGGAGAATTGCGTCGCAATCTTAGCTCTGAAATCTACGCCATCTCTGCACTCTTGCTCTTTGCAAGTGTGACGGTGGTGGCGGCTTCGTGGCTCATCACACGAAAAAGACCCTGAATAACAATAAAAAAAGACGTCACCAACAATGGAGTTCACCCAATGAAAATCAATAAACTACTTGCAGCTTCCGCTGCTGGCGCAGCACTACTCTCAACCGGCGCCGCTGCAGAAGGTTCACTAAACCTGTACAACTTCGGCCTCTATACGCCGCCGGAATTGCTCGAAAAATTCTCGGAAGCTTACGATGTAGAGGTCAGCCTCACCGAATTTGTCGCCAACGAAGAAGCCATCGCGCGCATTCAGGCAGGCGGACACGGGTTGGATGTTGTTATCGTCAGCAGCTACTTCCTGCCTGCCTACCTCGATCAAGGCCTGCTCATGGAAAGCCGGCCCGACCAGATGGAAAACTTCAAGTACGTGCTGCCTGAATGGGCAACGCTCGCCAATGACGAAGGACGGCATTACACCGTGCCGTGGGTTTGGGGCACGACCGGCGTTATGGTCAACACCTCGCTCTACGACGGCGACATCAACACCGCTGCGATCTTCCTTGATCCGCCGGAAGAGCTGAGCGGATCGATCAACCTCGTTCCATCCATGAACGACATCCTCGACATGACTCTTGCCTATGTAGGCTCCGAACCTTGCACCAGCGACCGTGAAGCCCTGTCAAAGGCCCGCGATGTGTTGATGTCAGCACGCGAGCATTGGGCATCGATCGACTATCCTTCGTTTGAAAAATTCGTGAACGAAGATCTGAATGCATCCGTCTTTTGGAGCGGAGCGACCGGCCGTATTCGTGAAGCTAATTCCGGATTTGCCTATGGCTGGCCTTCGACCGGATATATCCGTTGGATGGACAATGCTGCGATCCTCTCGGATGCGACCAACGTAGAGAATGCCCGTCTGTTCCTCGATTTCATTATGGAACCCGAGAACGCCGCTCTAATCTCTAACTACACGCTTTATGGCAACGGAATTACCGGATCCGAAGCCTATATGGACGCAGGTCTGCTCGAGTCTCCCGAACTGACGGTGCCGGAAGAGTTGGCCGACGCAGCGATTGACCAGCAACTTTGTGAGCCTGCCGTACAGGAACTCTACACCCGTATCTGGACGGAATTGACGCGCTAACAATGAACAGACCCGTGCAGCCTGATGTGCGGGTCTGACTTTCCCACCTTAAGAGGCGATAGCGGTCCCTGATCCTGCCGAAGCACCAACGCAGATCGTGATCACGGACCAGAGACCGGTAGACCGCTCGGCACTGACTCAGGAACACCCAGTCTTACCTGCGGATCCTCCAACGCCTTCATAAAGGCGATCAGTTCTGCAATTTCTGTATCGTTTAGAACAACCGGCTGAAGCTCGTTCGCCGCAGCAATCGCATCGATATCATCCGGGGACGTCATAATGCGCGTGTCATTTGCCTCGGGGAATGTCGGCAAAACCGCATTGCCTATGTCGTAAGAACGCAGCGACGCTACGGGATCAAGGTGATGGCGAATGACACCTTCGAGTGTGGCGTAGGCGCCATCATGACCATAGGGCGCCGTCAATGTCACATTGCGCAGAGAAGGAGTCCGAAAGGCAAAGGCGTCTTCGGGACGACCGGTTACACGCAGTCGGCCGTCATCGCGCGCGTGCGTTTCAAACCGGGCGGATTTGCCTGGCCCGATCTGGGGCATGGCAATCGCATGAAACAGGTTGTCCGTCTGAAACCAGCCGGAGTGGCACTGGGCGCATCCCGCTTTGCCATAAAACAGGGTCATACCTGCTTCTGCATCAGGGAGGAGTGGTTCTCCACCCATCATGAAACGGTCAAAAGGTGCATCGTCCGCGCGCCATTCAAAGGCCATAAATTCGGCCATTAGGTTGGCGATAGACGTGAAAGAAATGTCTTGATCAGGCAGCGCTTGGGCGAAAGCTTCGCGGTAGGCCGGAATATTTTCGACCCGTTCCGCAATCAAATCCCATGCACCGCCGGGTTGCGCCATGAGGCCTTGTCGAACCGCGCGGCTGATTTCGTTTTCAGAGTAGTGACCGGCCATTTCGTCACCGGCGAGAACGGGAAACATGGCTTGCGCGGCGAGCGGCGAGTCAAAGCCTTCGGTCATATCCGCGCCAAGCGGTGTTCGAATGCCGTGCGGCTGCGTTTGATCGAGCTCCAATCGACCGTCGTGGAATAAACGGGTGAACTCATCTGCCCCAAGATTCCACAATGCGGGGGCATTTCGCGGAATACGCTGTTCGGGAATATTGTCCGGATCGAGCACCCGTTTTGGACCCAATCCGATCCCACCGTCACCAATTCCGAGTGACAGGCCGTCCGACGTTCCAAAATCAGGATGATGGCACGTCGAGCAGCTTATCGATTGGTTGCCGGACAGGACGGGATCATAAAACAGCATTCTACCCAGTTCGACGCGGGCCTCGTCTACTGGCGGAAAGATGGGGCGCGGCCCCAGATCCAGGTCCAGAGCTTGAGCAGGGGTCGATAGGCAAAAAAGACTTGCGATAACCACAGCCGTGAAGGTTCCGGCGTCATATCTCTCTGTCTTTTCGAACATCGCGTACCTCAGGGTCTATTCCAGTTTCGACAATGCCGGATAAAGCGCACGGTATCGAGCGTACGCGGTATCATAACGTTCTGCCAGACTGCTATCCGGTTCTATGATTTCGGCGGTGGCGGGCGGTGTCACGATGTCTTGGGGCGCTCCGCCAGTGACTGCACAGATCGCAAGTCGAGCCGCCCCCAACGCAGCACCGAATTCGCTTCCTTCAGGGAGCGAAAGAGGCTTCTGCAGAGTATTCGCCATTGTCGTGAGCCAAAAGCGTGATTTTGCGCCTCCGCCAACAGCCAGAAGTGTGTCGAGTTGTGCTCCTGTGCCCTGCAAAGCGGACAAGCTGTCACGAAGCGCAAAGGCCACGCCTTCCATTACCGCTCGCGTCAGATCCGTGCGCTCCATTGCGACGTCCAGTCCAATGAATGCCCCACGGATTTTGCTGTCATTATGCGGCGTACGCTCTCCTGATAGGTAAGGAAGGAAGGTCAGCTCGGACGGACCGGTGGCGACGTCGGGCAGCGCTGAGGATAATTCAGCAGGGCTTTGCCCCAGATTGCGCGATAGCCAGTTGAGACTGTCGGTTGCCGCAAGGATCACACCCATCTGATACCAGCGATCCGGCACTGCATGGCAGAAACTGTGCACAGCCGAAGCGGGAGCAGGAGAATAGCGATCACGCCCGGTCATCAGAACACCCGAAGTTCCAAGAGATACAAAACCTGTGCCTTCGTCGAGGCACCCCACCCCGCACGCTGCCGCGGCGTTGTCACCTGCGCCACCTGCCACAATGACCGGACCGGAAAGCCCCCATTCAGAGAGAAGTGCCTTACGAAGTGACCCGCCCGGGGCGCTGCCTTCGACCAGTTCGGGCATCTGGTCGCGTCTCATCCCGCCTTGCTCCAGCGCTGCATCCGACCATGTCCGCTGCCCGACATCGAGCCACGCCGTTCCTGCGCTGTCCGACATATCCGAGATGTATTCGCCGGTGAGCCAAAGCCGCAGATAGTCCTTTGGCAACAGAACCTTTGCGACCTTGTCGAAAAGCTCTGGCTCGTGAGTTTTGACCCACGCCAGTTTCGGGGCGGTAAAGCCGGGAAACACGATGTTCCCCGTAATCTCCCGCATACCCGGTGCGGCGTCCAGCGCAGCGGCCTCTTCAATAGATCGGGTGTCGTTCCAGAGGATACACGGACGCAGGACGTTGTCGTCCGCGTCGATCAGTGTTGCACCGTGCATGTGACCGGACAACCCGATACCGCGCAAATTCCTGAATGCCTCCGGGGACTTTGAGCGAATTGCGGCAACAACCGTTTCACAAGCCTTGATCCAATCCGCAGGGTTTTGCTCTGACCAACCGGCGTGCAGATGGGTGAGGCCGAAAGATGCTTCGGCCTCAGAGAGGACCTCACCGGTTTCGGTCGTGAGAATTGCCCTAAGGCCTGAAGTTCCAAGATCAAGTCCGAGATACATGGACGTACTTTCACATTTGACGGCGGTTCTTAGACGAAACGGTTCACATAGTTTTCAAGGATTTCTTGACGACCTGAACGCGGAGCCGGGTTAATGCCTTCGTCCAGAACACGCTGGGTGATGCTTGAAAGGTCGCTCCCCAGCATTGCTTGTGCTTCGGGTGTTTGCCAACCGGAATAGCGATCTCCAAGAGCCTGCTCCAATCCGCCGTCCTCGATCATTGCAGCCGCCGCCTTGAGCCCTCGGGCGCAGATGTCCATGCCGCCGATATGCCCCGCAATTAGGTCTTGGGCATCGATGGACTGGCGCCGCAGTTTTGCATCGAAGTTGGTACCACCCGACACCAAACCACCGGATTTCAGGATATGATAGTAGGCCAGTGCGACTTCGGGTGTGTTGTTCGGGAACTGATCCGTGTCCCAACCCGATTGGTAGTCATTGCGGTTCATGTCGATAGAACCCAGCATCCCCTCGGACGCCGCGAGCGCCAGTTCGTGTTCGAATGAATGTCCAGCGAGAATGGCATGGCCTTGTTCGATGTTGAGCTTTACCTCTTTTTCCAGCCCGTATTTGCGCAGGAATCCGATGCAGGTTGCCACGTCAAAGTCGTACTGATGTTTGGACGGTTCCTGCGGTTTTGGTTCAACAAGGATTTGGCCTTCAAAGCCGATCTTGTGTTTGTAATCGACCACCATGTTCAGGAAGCGCCCCATATGGTCGAGCTCCTGATTCAGGTCAGTGTTGAGCAGGGTCTCATACCCTTCGCGTCCGCCCCACAGAACATAGTTCGCGCCACCCAGTTTGTGGGTTGCATCCATACAGGACTTCACCGTTGCCGCGGCAAAGGCAAATACATCGGGATCGGGGTTCGTGCTTGCCCCTGACATCCAGCGGCGATGGCTGAACATATTGGCGGTGCCCCACAAAAGACGCGTCTTCGACCCTTCCATCTTTTCACCGATGTAGTCGGTGATTTCTTCGAGCGTAGCGAGGTTATCAGCGTAATTGCCCTGCTCGGGACGGATGTCCGCATCGTGCCAGCAGAAAAACGGAGCGTTCAGGATGTCAAACATCTCGAACGCGACATCCGCCTTAAGCTTTGCGCGGCCCATGTCGTCCTGAGGGTGCCATGGCCGCACAAAAGTCTGACCGCCAAAGGGATCGCCACCTTCCCAAGCAAACGAATGCCAATAGGCAATGGCAAACCGCAGATGGTCTTCCATCCGTTTTCCCAGAACAATTTCATCCGGATTGTAGTGTCTGAAAGCCAGCGGATTTGTGCTCTCTGGGCCTTCGTAGGCCACTTTGGAAATACCGTCGAAAAATCCCGTGCTCATTATTTTGTTCCTTGGCAGGTTGCATCGAGGCAACCCGATCAATCGGGTCACCTGTAGTCTTCAATTTTGGGGCGCGTCAGTTAGAGGCAGCCTCGGGCTTTTTGCCGAGGATGATCATCGACAGAATGTCTTCGTCGGTGACCTCGTCTACATTAACGGTCCCTACCAGTTGTCCGTTCTTCATGACGGAGGCGCGATCACACAGATCCATAACGCTGTGCACATCGTGTTCGATCAGAAAAATCCCGATACCCTGCGCCTTGAGTTGGTTGATCAACTCGGCAACCATTTGGGTCTCTTGCGGACCCAGTGCCGCCGTCGGTTCATCCATGATCAGGATGCGGGCATTGAAATAAACCGCGCGGGCGATAGCGACGGATTGCCGTTGCCCCCCCGACAGGGCTTTCACCGGATCTTTGAACTTTCTGAAGTTCGGGTTGAGCCGTCCCATGATCTTGCGGGTTTCCGCTTCCATCTGGGCGTCGTCAACAAACCCTGCACCTGTTATCAATTCGCGTCCCAGAAACAGGTTCGAAGCCGCATCGAGGTTATCCGCCAGAGCAAGTGTCTGATAAATGGTTTCGATGTTGTGTTTGCGCGCGTCACGGGGATTGTGAATGTCGACCGTCTGACCATCGATACGGATTTCTCCTGCATCCATCCGGTAGGCACCGGACAGACACTTGATGAGTGTCGATTTGCCCGCACCGTTGTGTCCCAAGAGACCCACGACCTCACCAGGATAGAGATCGACCGTGACATGATCGACTGCTTTGATGCCGCCGAAAGACACCGACACATCGCGCATTTCGACAAGTGGGGTTCCGCTTCTGTCAACCATTATGCGTCTCCCGTGCGCTTGCGGTAGATGATGTCGATCAGGACGGCGAATACCAGAACCGCACCGACGACAATGTTCTGGAACGGAGCGTCCACGCCAACCATCGCCATGCCGGACTGTAGCGACTGCATGATCAATGCGCCCAGAATGGCCCCGTAGATCGTGCCAACCCCGCCAGCAAGGGCTGTTCCGCCGATCACCGCCGCAGCAATCACGCGCAGTTCATCCAGCGTCCCGATGTCGTTCGAGTGAAAAGACAGTCGTGCAGACGCCACAACACCTGCAAGAGCACACAGAGCCCCCATGATGGTAAAGACTTTTACCGTGAGAAGGCGCGTGTTGATCCCTGACAACTCCGCAGCGTCGGGGTTCCCGCCGGTCGCAAAGATGTACCGGCCAAGACGCGTACGCCGCGCGACGAGTGTCATTACAACGGCCACTGCAATCAGCAGAAGGACCGAGAACGGGATACCGTACCCTTGGGTGAACCCTTCCGGCATGACTTCGCCGCGCTCCTCGAAGGTACGGGACAGCACACGGGTCGGAACACTATAGGCGTTCAGAGTCGCCACAAAGCCGAGGATCATCACAGAGGAGATCGCCATGAGAGCACCCTCGGCCCAGACGGGCTTCACAGGGAATTCATGCGCAATACGGGCACGTCGCGCCTGCACGATGGCATAAATGGTGGCGACAACCGCGAGCAACCCGATGATCCAGCTTGTCGATGTGCCCAGCGTACCGCCGATTCCGCCCATGGTTTGGAAACGGTCGTCCAGTGGGCCAATTGTCTGACCGCTGGTCAGATACCACGCGACGTTTCGCCAGACCAAAAGCCCGCCAAGCGTCACAATGAATGCCGGAATGGTCAGATACCCGATCAGCCAGCCATGAAACGCACCGATCAGCGCGCCAGCCAAAAGACCGACAATGATTGCAGCCGGTGCCATCAATACGCTGCCGTAATCGATGCCAAGACTGGGCAGAATATGTGTTTGTGTCATCGCCATAACAGCCGAGCATGTCGCAAGCAGAGCGCCGACGCTCAGGTCGATATGGCGGGTGACAATCACGAAAACCATTCCGGTTGCCATGATCGCAACACTGACGGTCTGGATCGTCAGGTTAAAGATGTTTCGGGGTGTGAGGAAACGGCCATCAGTCAGGACGTTGAACACAATACAGACCACTACGAACGCGCCAATCATGCCAAGAAGGCGTGTGTCGAACTCTAGCGTCTTGAAAAGGTTTTTGCGTCCGGTCGACGTGCCGGAGGCTTGGGCCTCTGCCATGGGGACCTCGGAAATTAGGGGGGAAAGGTAGCGACCTCCGCCATGAGGGCGGAGGCCACGTGATCAAGCTGGAGATCAGTTACACGGAGCCGGGCCGTCAGTGACGCCTTGGCACAGTGCATCTTGAGTGATCCAACCGGCGTCAACAACAACGGTCAGGTTGTCTACCGTGACCGGAACCGGCTCAAGGAACTGAGCGGTGAGCGTTGTTCCCGCAGGAGAGGTCCATTCGCCTGCTCCATCGACGTCAGCCATTGCTGTGCCACCAGCAAGAGCGACGGCGATTTCGCCAGCGCGACGGCCAAGCTCACGCGCATCCTTCCAGACAGAAACGGTCTGCGTACCGCGTGCGATACGGTTCAGAGCTGCGTGGTCGCCATCCTGACCGGACACCGGAATACCTTCCATGCCCTGTGCGGTCAGTGCCGCAACAACGCCACCGGCGGTGCCATCGTTTGATGCAACAACTGCATCGACGTTGTTGTCCGCTGCAGTCAGGATTTGTTCCATGTTGCGCTGTGCGTTCGCAGGGAGCCAGCCGTCGGTGTAAGCTTCACCGACGATAGTGATGTCGCCCGCGTCAATCGCGCTTTGCAGAACTTCTTGCTGACCGCCACGAAGGAAGTCGGCGTTCGGATCGGTCGGCGATCCTTTGATCATGACGTAGTTACCGCTCGGCTGAGCTGCGAGCACGGCACGTGCCTGCATACGGCCGACTTCGACGTTGTCAAAGGTCAGGTAGAATGCACGCGGGTCTTCGATCAGGCGGTCATAAGCGATAACCGGAATACCTTCGTTCGCAGCGGCATCCACAGCGGGGATGATCGCCTGAGTATCCTGAGCGAGAATGATCAGCGCATCAACACCCTGAGCCATAAGGCTTTCGATGTCAGAGAGCTGTTTGCTCGACGATGATTGAGCATCTGCCGAAATGTAGTCTACACCAGCCGCATCCAGTGCAGCGACAATGGCGGCCTCGTCAGTTTTCCAGCGTTCTTCCTGAAAGTTGGACCAGCTGACGCCTACGGTTTCCGCGAAAGCACCCGAAGCAAGCACCATTGCAATCGCGGTTGAAGCGATGAGTTTCATTGAATTCCTCCCAAAATCTTTATGCCTGTGCGACCGACCCATTTTGAGAATCGGCGCCGACCCCTTCATCATGCACATTTATTTCACCGATTAAAATATTATATTCTTTAACGGCTAAAAAAAGTGCAGACTTGTCTGGAAAGTGCTACGACGAGAGACGAATTAGGGGAGGGCAGTTGATTCATGTCGACGGATTTGGCAACGCTCAGCGGCCTGGATGCGCGCAATGCGACGCGGTTTAAGGTGCTGCAATATATCCGCGCGGAGGGTGAAATCTCGCGCACAGATATCGCCAAAGCGCTGGACAGCAGTCCCGCAACAATTACCTCTGCATGTAGCGCGCTAATCGACGCCGGCTTAATCCGTGAAATCCAACCGTCACCGGCAGATACAGTTCAGCGCGGACGCCCACGCGTCATGCTACAGATTAATGGCGCCGCTTTGTTTGTGGCCGGTCTTAAAATTGCGCGTCACGCAATCCTTGCCGTGATTGTCGATTTTAGCGGGGACGAACTCGGCACCTATTCCGTACCTCTCGTTTCCTCGTGCATGACACCAGATGAGCTTGTTTACGCTGTCTGCAACGCTCTTGACGAAACCTGTGCGACCTTGGGAATTGAAACATCCCAAATTGCTGCGGTCGGGGTCGGAATGCCCGGTTTCGTCAACGGCGAAACCGGCTTCATGCACTGGTCGTCATCGGTGACCGAACGCAATGTCGATTTTGCGCCGTTGTTCAGGGAACACCTTTCCTGTCCGACCTTCCTCGACAACGATGCCAATCTGGTTGCAAAGGCTGAACATCTGTTTGGCGTCGGGCGCGGGTTGCGGAATTTTCTGGTCGTGACTGTC
>JBNKUW010000055.1:0-14547 GCA_050298835.1 Marivivens sp. | reverse complement strand
CTCTGTTGAACACCGGGGCGACACCTGTGGTGTCGCAGAACCGTTTGCTGACCACGATTGCCTACCAATTGGATGGGCAGGTCACGTATGCGCTTGAGGGGTCGATCTTTATCGCGGGGGCGGTTGTCCAATGGCTCCGCGATGGATTGCAGATCATCGAAAACGCGGCGCAGACCCAAGAAATGGCCGAAGGTGCGGATGATGCCCAAGAGATCATCCTCGTGCCCGCATTCACCGGTCTTGGTGCGCCATACTGGAACCCAGAATGTCGTGGTGCCGTTTTTGGTCTGACCCGCAATTCCGGACCAAAGGAAATGGCCCGCGCCGCGCTAGAGAGTGTCGGTTTCCAAACCCGTGACTTGCTTGAAGCTATGAAAGCTGACTGGCAAGGAGAGGCCGTTCAGGCGGCACTGCGGGTCGATGGGGGCATGACGGCGTCGGATTGGACCATGCAGTTCCTTGCGGACATCATCGGTGCCCCCGTGGATCGGCCAGAGGTGCGGGAAACAACCGCGCTTGGGGCTGCTTGGCTCGCGGGCCATCAGGTTGGGCTCTATCCCGATCAGGCAGGATTCGCTGAGACCTGGCGATTGGAACAGAACTTTGTGCCCGACATGAGTGCTGAGCATCGCGATGCCCGCTACGCCCGTTGGCAAAAAGCGGTGGAAGCAACAATTCACGCCGCTGGCTAGGGTGCAAAACTGTCATGTAGGGGAAGTGGCAGTCCGTAGGGGAATCGAACCCCTCTTTCCAGGTTGAAAACCTGGCGTCCTAACCGATAGACGAACGGACCACGCTTGGTGTGACGCGGCTTTTATGAAAACTCTGCGACCGCCGCAAGAGGCTTTCGTAAAAAAATGTCACGCAGCAGGCGCTGCATCCTCAAGCCGGAGCTGAACACTCTGCCTTCCTTGCCAGATATTGACCTCTAAACGGCCAGCTAGATGAAAGCGGGCACCCTTGTGCCCTTCAAGCAGTGGCCCAAGCGGCCCGTCAAACGCCCCGAACGCGATCCCATCGATTCGTGCACCAAGGCCGTCACCGAACGTGATCTTTAGATGATTTGCGCCAACGCGTTTGGCAAAATGGATTTGGACGTCAGGAAACGCAAAACGAGGGGCAGAGGCAGACGCGCCGAATGGTCCGGCTTTCTCAATCTCTTCAACCAGTTCTACGGTTGCAGCACCGGGCATAAGAATACCGTCGAGCCTCAGGTCTGCGGGGCCGATTTTATCTGCACCTTGGCGGGCGAGCAGCTCACTCAGCCGTTCCATGGCGGCATCGAGTTTGTCGCGCGCTACTGTCAGACCAGCCGCCATTTTGTGACCGCCACCTTTGATCAACAGCCCTTCACGGGCGAGCTTCTGGATTGAGGCACCTAGATCGATGCCTGAGACAGAACGGCCGGAGCCTTTGCCGATGTTTTCGTCGTCAAAGCCGATGACAATTGCGGGCCGGTTGGTTGCTTCTTTAAGCCTGCTGGCGACGATACCGACAACGCCGGGGTGCCATCCATCGCCCGCTGCCCAAACGAGCGGACCCTCAAGCCCGCGTTCTTCGGCCTGAAGTCGGGCGAGGTCACGAACTTCGTTTTCAATCTCCCGGCGGTCTTTGTTCAGTTGATCCAATAACTTGGAAAGCTTTTCGGCCTCACGTGGGTCATTGGTCGACAGAAGTCTTGCACCGATGTCTGCCTCTCCGATCCTGCCCCCAGCGTTTACGCGCGGGCCAAGCAGAAACCCGAGGTGGTAAGACGTGGGTGCACTGTCCATTCCAGCCACATCCGCCAGCGCTCGCAATCCGATCCGTTCGCGGCCTGCCATGACTTTCAGTCCCTGACGGACAAAGGCGCGGTTCACCCCGATCAACGGTGCAACATCAGCCACGGTTGCCAGCGCGACGAGGTCAAGAAAACTCATCAGGTTCGGGCCCTGAACGCCCTTTTCCCGAAGCCGCCGGTTCACTTCGACCAGCATCAAGAACACCACGCCAGCAGCACACAGATGGCCGAGTTCCCCGGTTTCGTCCTGCCGGTTCGGATTTACGACGGCGGCACAGTCTGGCAGAGTTTCCCCGCCAAGGTGGTGATCGAGGATCACAACGTCAGCCCCTTTGGCTGCGGCAATCGCGTCATGTGATAGCGTGCCACAGTCCACGCAGATGATCAGCCCGTGATCGCGGGAGAGCATTTCCATTGCCGGTTCGTTGGGGCCGTAGCCTTCGTCGATACGGTCAGGGATATAGAGTGTTGTGTCACGACCCATAGCCCTGAGCCATGTGATCAGAAGCGCGGCAGATGACCCTCCATCGACGTCATAGTCTCCGAACACAGCGATTTTTTCGCGCGCATCCAATGCCGCAATAAACCGGTTCGCCGCCTTGTCCATATCAAGGAGAGTCAGCGGGTCAGGGAGCTGCTCTCTCAACGTTGGTTCGAGAAAGCCCGAAGCCTCGTGTGGTTCAACACCGCGCCGGACCAATGTTCGACAAACCGGAGTAGGCAAGCCAGTGGCCTGCGCCATCGCTTCGGAAAGGCGGTCGTCTTCGATACTCGGTCCGACCCAGCGGCGGCCGGTGGCGGATGTTTCGACGTTCAAAAATGCACTCATACCTGCCTTATCGCCCGAAGTGCGAACACAGGCAACGCATAGAAAAAGGGCCGGAGAATTGCTCCGGCCCTTTGCGATAGAAACACCCGAACTTAGACAGGGTTGCGATAGGTCATGCGACGAACCGAACCGGTCTTGGACCGCATCAGGATAGTTTCGGTGGTCACAAAGCCCGGCTCGCGTTTGATGCCGGGCAAAAGGCTACCGTCTGTCACACCGGTCGCTGCAAAAATCACGTCGCCCCGGACCAGATCGTCGCGGGTGTAGACGCGGTCAAAGTTTGTGATGCCAGCTTTGGTTGCGCGCGCGCGTTCGTCATCGTCACGGAACGTCAGTTTGCCGTAGAACTGACCACCCATACATTTCAGTGCCGCCGCTGCCAGCACCCCTTCGGGTGCGCCGCCAGACCCCATATACATGTCGATACCGGTTAGGTGAGGTTCTGCACAGTGCATAACACCGGCAACGTCACCGTCGGTGATCAACCGGATAGCTGCGCCGGTTGTGCGTAGTTCTGCGATCATCTCATCGTGGCGGGGACGTTCGAGGACACAAACAGTGATATCCTCAGTCGAACAACCTTTGGCAGCGGCCAGCGCCGAAACGCGTTGTGCAGGAGACATGTCCATCGTGACAACACCGGTGTTGAAGCCCGGACCGATCGCAAGTTTGTCCATGTAGACATCGGGTGCGTGTAGCATGGTGCCGCGCGGTCCCATTGCGATGACTGTCAGCGCGTTGGGCATGTCCTTGGCAGTCAGTGTTGTGCCTTCGAGGGGGTCAAGCGCGATATCCACAGCCGGACCTTCACCTACGCCGACCTCTTCACCGATATAGAGCATCGGAGCTTCGTCGCGTTCCCCTTCGCCAATTACAACAACACCCTGGATTTCCAGTTTGTTGAGCTGTTCACGCATCGCGTTCACAGCGGCTTGGTCTGCAGCCTTCTCGTCGCCGCGCCCGACAAGGTTCGCAGAGGCGATTGCAGCCGCTTCAGATACGCGGGCAAGGCCGAGCGAAAGCAAGCGGTCGTGGAATTCGGGGGGATGCGTCATTACAAAATCCTTTGATGGGTCAGTTCATTTACCCGCTGCACTCCGGAGTCCTCAAGTGTTGAGAGCGCTAACATGTTCTATTTGCTTGAAATTTTATGAATCCGTTCAGCAGAATCCAGATCATAAGCCCGTTCAGCGCGTGCCAGATGAAATGTGTGCCCAATGGCCAGATGTCGCAAACCATCATGTCGATCGTGCGGAATGTAAGCGATCCGATGAAAATAACTGTCGCTGCAGAGAACCAGATGGCCATCGGATTCTGACGTTTCCACGCGATTGATGAAAACACGATGAGCGCGATAACCGCAGGTAGGTATTGTCCCGACCCGTTCAGGGGATCAGGTCCTGCTGTATCACCAACACCTTCGTTGGAGGCGAAATAGATCGCTGCAACGGCGATAATGGCAATGATTCCAGCGACGCGGGCCACACGGTCCCACGCCATGCCGCCGATGCGATGCATCGCGGACAGGACAAAAAGCGCAACGAAGGTCCAGATCGGAATGATATCAGCAAAAGAGGCCAGAACGGTTGCAAACGTATGGAACAGGAATGACCCGATCCCGACCAGACCAGCCAGAAGAATGAGGAGAGTTGTGTCCGTGTTGCGAAACCCGCTCTTTCGATAAAGGAGCCAAGCGAAAAGTGCGGCGATCAGGAATGCGCCATTAGACAGCGCGTTCGCGGGCTCGGCCCAAAAGGCATCGGAAAGACGTTCACAGTAAATGTCGATCGGATCGTTCCAGCCCATAGGTGCCCCCTTTGGATGCAAACAAAAATGGGGCTGTTTTGTAACAGCCCCATATAACCGGTTCAGACTTGTTCGATGCGAAGTGCGACGGGCTCCCCCGAGACAACGCCTGTGGCGGCAAACCCCTCGATCGCTTGATCCAATGATTGCCGCGTCGTTTTATGTGTCACGATGACGACGGGTGCATGAGTGTCATTGTGATCATGCTGTCGCATTCTGTGTATGGATACGCCCGCATCCCCCAATGCGGCGGCAATTTTGCCCATCGCACCCGGTTTGTCCTGCAACAGCAGGCGGATATAGTAGGGGGCAGGTACGGCAGCCCGCGCTGCTTGAACATGCGCAAGCGTGGATGCCGGTTGACCAAAGGTCGAAATCCGCAGGCCCCGCGCAATGTCACACACGTCACCCATCACAGCGCTTGCTGTAGGACCTTCGCCTGCGCCGGCTCCACGCAGGACAATCTGACCTACGTCGTCACCTTCGAGAACGACCATATTGGTGCCACCGGTCAGTTGGCCCAGCGGCGAATGGTTCGGAACGAGGCAGGGCGTCATACGCTGTTCCAGTCCCCGACCGGTCGTTTGTGCGACGCCCAAGAGTTTGATCTTGTAACCCATTTCCGCAGCGTTGCGGATATCTTCGATGGTTACGGCGCCGATGCCTTCCAGCTCGACTCCTTCGAAATCCACTTGGGTTCCGAAAGCAATCGAAGACAGGATAGACAGCTTGTGGCCCGCGTCAATACCCCCCACATCGAGGTTCGGGTCCGCTTCGAGGTAGCCAAGACTGTCAGCTTCGGCAAACGCCTCTTCGTAGGACAGACCGGCATCTTCCATACGCGTCAGAATATAGTTGCAAGTTCCGTTCATGACGCCCATGACCCGTGCAACACGGTTTGCGGCAAGACCTTCGGTCAGGGCCTTGATGACCGGAATGCCGCCGGCAACGGCAGCTTCGAACCGGATAACGCGGTCGTTGCTTTCGGCCAGTTCGGCAACCGCTTGACCGTGATGAGCCAGAAGCGCCTTGTTGGCGGTCACGACGTCTTTACCTGCGGCAAGGGCAGCTTCGATGGATGCTTTGGCGGGACCGTTCTCTCCGCCCATCAATTCGACATAGACGTCCACATCATCGCGCGTGGCGAGTTTGACAGGATCGTCTTCCCATCCGTAGGCGGAAATATCAACGCCACGATCCTTGGTCCGGGACCGTGCGCAAATTGCGGAAATCTGGATGTCACGACCCGTACGGAGGCGCAAAAGCTCTGCTTTGTTCTGTACGATGCGAATGACCCCGACACCCACAGTGCCAAGACCGGCGATACCAAGGCGAATTGGGTCAGACATGAAGGGCTCCGGAATAGAAAATTAGGTTCGAACGCTGTTAGCGCGTCCCGCCGAACACTGCAACGCAGATGCGTACGAAGGGACTTAGGGTGTTGTGTTGCGGATGCGGGTTGCCTTGGCTCTGAGTGCTGCGGCGCGAGCTTCGGCCAGCTCCGCTTCGGTTTGCCCGTCGGCACCATCTGGTGCGTCATAGTTTTCAAACGGAACAAGGTCTAGATAGGCGGTTCCGGCGGTTTCGCTGTTTACAACGTCGAGTTCGGGAAAGTCTGCGCAGGCTGCAAGGAGCAGGCAGGAAACTGAAATTAGATAACGCATCAAAACTGCCGCAATTGTGTCCGCGCGACCATAGTCCCTTGGTTATCTCGCGGGCAAGGGCTGCATGAGGCATTTCAATTGAACATATGTTCAGTTAGGGAAGTATATGGCACGCAAACAAGGTTCCCATTCCGACATAACTGGTCCCAAGGTTCGGGAGGCTGCGCTGCGATTGATCGCAAGGCACGGGTATGCAGCGGTTTCCATGCGGCAGATCGCGGCCGAAGTCGGAGTTCAGGCGGGCGCACTCTATAACTACACGTCAGACAAACAAAGTTTGCTGTTCGACCTTGTTGTCGATCACATGAACGATTTGGCGGCATCCTTGTCCGAGGTTGACCTTTCGGGCCCGCCGCTCGTCGCACTTGAATCCTTTATCCGGTTTCATATCCGGTTCCACGTTCCGCGGGCGGAACAGGTTTTCGTGTCCTATATGGAGCTACGAAACCTTGATGAAGACAACTTTGCAAACGTCGAGGCGCTCCGGCGTGGATACGAGGAAGTGCTCGAAGGGTTGCTCCTTGCGGGAATAGAAAGCGGTGATTTTGTCCGGGAAGACACCCACGTGACCGCGATGGCGCTCATCGGGATGCTCACGGCAATTCCACAATGGTATCGCGAGGGCGGACGCCTGCCGCTCAGTGAGATCGAGGAAATCTACTGGGGACTCGTCCGCCGCTCTGTCGTGGCGCAACCCGCTTAGTGCGCGGGTTTGATGAAGGTTCCGTTGTTCAGATCACGAATGGCTTGTTGAATTTCTTCACGCGTGTTCATGACGATGGGGCCGTGCCACGCGACAGGTTCTTCGATCGGCGCGCCTGAGATCAGCAGGAAACGGATGCCTTCCTCACCGGCTTGTACGGTCACTTCGTCACCTGTACCAAAGCGGATCAGCGTGCGGTTTCCGGACATGTCGCGGATGTTGACCTCTTCGCCCATAACCTCTTTTTCCAAGAGGACGCCCGACGGTTTGGACGCGTCTGCAAACGCACCTGCACCTTGGAAGACATAGGCAAAGGCACGACGGTAGGTGTCGACCTTGAATGATTTGCGTACGCCGGCCGGCACGAAGATATCAAGGTACTGGGGGTCAGCAGCGATCCCGTCAACCGGACCACGCTTTCCCCAGAATTCGCCAACGATCACGCGAACCCGTGTTCCGTCGTCATCCGTGATTTCGGGGATCTCTTTGGATTTGACGTCTTGATAGCGTGGCGCGGTCATCTTTTCGCTGGCTGGCAGGTTTGCCCAGAGTTGGAAACCGTGCATTTGACCCGCAATATTACCCTTGGGCATTTCCTGATGCAGGATACCTGACCCAGCAGTCATCCATTGAACATCGCCAGCGCCAAGCGTTCCTTCGTTTCCAAGGCTATCCCCATGTTCAACGGTTCCGTTCAGCACGTAGGTAATCGTTTCGATGCCACGATGGGGGTGCCACGGGAATCCGCGAATGTAGTCCGCCGGATTGTCGCCGCGAAAATCATCGAACAACAGAAACGGATCGAGCTCGGTCGGGTCCTGGAAGCCGAATGCACGATGAAGTTTAACACCTGCGCCTTCCATTGTCGGAACGGCACGGCGGGATTCAAGAGTTGGTCTGATCGACATGGTCTGTCTCCTTTGTCATTTGACATAAGGGGGCAGGCCTTAGTTCTCAATCATACAGTATTCGCGCGGGTGCACAGGCGCTATGCGCCGGTGCAAAACCTGATCAGCAGGTAGCCGTCGAATTGTCACCGTTTTCGACAGAATTCCAGCAAACCTGAGCGGAGTTGAAGCGAGGACGCGTTACGACAAAGTTTTCGAACGTAAACGCACCCAAACCAACATTAAACATCGGTTCGTAGTCGAGCCAGTTCTGGACAACAATGACCACCTCATTGTTCGGAACGATCGGCAGTTGGGATTCGATTTGTCCGATGTTTCCGTCCGTCAAAGCCGTCGCTCCACCACGCGCTTGGGACCAGCGGACAGTATATCCGTTGGTGTCATCGTAGCGAATGACGCTGATCCGCAGCTTGGTTGGATGGTTCGACGTCGTCAGGAATTCGTGCACCTTATAGAGCGAGTCCAAATAGACGGGCGTGACGTAATTGGTTTCACGGCTGATCTGGTCGCCAACGGTGTAGGCCGCTTTTGATGTCACAGACTGCGTGCGGAATGCGTCGAAATATACGAACGTTGCGAGGTAGGCCCAACATAGCATCGGGAACACCAGTACCGTTTCGATGGCTACACCACCGTCATCTTCTGAGAAGAAGCGACCTAGGAAGGGAATGCGGGATAACTGTATCTGCATTAGTCTGGTTCCTTCACATAGGCCGACATCGCAATGAGCGCATATTCGGTGCCGGACTCTCGCGGAATCCTTGCACCAAGACCGAGCGTTGGGAAAACCGGATCAAACAATGCACAGGCCCGCACGATGACAAGCTGGTTTGCACCACCTTCGGTAAAGGACCGCAACGGAGCACTGGGGTCGTCCCTGTCGATACAATCCGCCCGTCTGGGAAGGTCATTCCAGTTGAGAAGGTCAACCGGACGCATTTCTACACGAACCGCGTCCAGACAATCGGGAATGCCACCGGCATGGTGACAAATCCGCTGTTTCAACACGTCATGTGTGACCGGAGAAATGGCGTCAATGCGCACTTCCCGAATGGCCATATCAAGCCCGCGTTCCAAAAAGACCTGACGGGACATCAAGAACCCGCTCTCGAAAGAGGACAGCAGCAGCACGATGTAAACAGGAAAGATCAGCGCGAATTCTATGGTCGCTGACCCGTCTTCTTTCCTGAACCGGTCGGGAACCCAAACCGTCAGCCCGCGTAGGATATAATGGATGAAACCTGCCATTAGTGCACCAGCTTCAGGTTGTTGATTTGCGTCGCAATTGCACTGAACGCGTCAGAAATCTGGATCCCTTGCACATCAAAGTAGTGGCTGGGGGAACTTGCACAGCTTTCCATGACCTGTGCGCCCTGTTCGGTCGTTTCAAAGCCGATGGTCCAGATTGTGATGCCTTGGTTTTTGGCGGCGGTGCAGATGCGGTCGAGCATCCGGTTTCCGTAAGCGTTGTCCTGCTTGAGATAGATGTAGCGCCACCAATCCCATTGATACACATTTCGCTGGAGCCAGTAGACGACGTTGTTGCGATACCAGTGATAGCGGAAGTTGTAGTCCGAATAAGCCCAGTCGGTCAGACGGTAGGACGCGGTATTTTCACCGTCGGTCATCAGAATGACAAACTTCAGCGTTTCGGTATCAGAATAGTCAACCGGTCGACCGGAATAGGTCGATGAGACGACACCCCGGTTGATCAGAGTATTGGTCGCGGGGCGCATGGACGGATCAAGCAATCCGACCCCCCACTTCATCCCGAGGTAGATCGACGTTTGGGAATAGGGCTGAAGCTGCGAAATCCGGTTCAATAACTGACTGCGGTTCCCCGACCACGGAATAATCTGGGCAGATTCTTGGATCGCACAAACCGGATAATACATCGTGTTGTAGTTGTAGTTTACCCACTCAAGATACTGGACCTGGTTGTAGCCGGCGGTGGGGCTGATCTGGGTCGAGTAGAAGTCATTGTCACTGAATTCAATGCAGTAGTTCGTGAACTCGTGGGTGCGGTTTACATTGATCGCATTAAACAGATCGCGCCCCATAGAGACGTGTTCAGAGTAGGGAACCAAAGAGACAGAAATCACGTCTTCGTTCCCGTCAGCGAGGACGGAATTCACGAACTCCGACGCTGCAGTCCGAAGGTTCCCGATACGGTTGTTCTGCGCCATTGAGCCCGACATATCGAGAACGAGGGAAATCTCGACCTTGGAGACGCGTTCCTCTGCGGTCGAAACCGCGGGAACGATGAGCGAGCTGTGATAGGTTTGGTTCGGATCAACAATCGATCCGAAACCCGCGAACAGCAGCGGCACATCTGCTTCGGCTACGGCGGAAACATTGCTGAAGTTCAAGCCTTCGCTGATCGACGGAGGGGAGGCGAGCGTATCAGCCAATCCCGCTTTGGTCATATAATCGATGACCACTTCGTCACGAGGGCGCGTCTGATCCAGATCTGCGGCTGCCAGAACGGCACGGTCGAGCGTGTTCTGGATCTTTGTCCGAGTGGTTTCAATCCGCATGAAGTCTACCGCCATGCCGGTGATCAGAAGCATGAGGATGAACAAGAATAGTGCGAAGATGACCATTGAGCCTTCTTCGTCACGGCAGAACCGAGCCACCAATCGCGCCGCCCCTTTCGGGGTCCGCTCCAGGCTTTTGCCTTCAGTCTTCATTGTTCGGACCTTTCTGGGTCTTCGAATTCATGCGGGGGCAGGACTCCCCGTTTGGATATACTTATACCCGTTGGAGAGTGGCGAAATTTGGGCAGGAGCGTGCCCTAAATGGTGCCATTGTCAGTCAAACTCGGACGATACCTGTGGTTTGCGATGATTGTCTTTTCTCGCGCAGCGAACTGTTGGGGCGTGATTCGGGGCCTAGTTGCCGAAGTGGAAGGTGGCTTCGGGAGAACACCACTTCAAAAGACCTGAGTCGTTCTGAAAGCGGGCGCATGTTCGCCCAGGTGCCTGAAATCGGTAGCGTTTTTCCAAAGATGCGTTGGAAGAGGCAGATCTAGAACGTTGGAGACCCGCCTCACCTCGGAGAAATTGGCGGCATCGCTTCGAGTCTTTGGAGCAAGCCGAACCTAGTAAAAGCTCTGCGGATCGATGTCGATTTGCAGGCGGAGGTTTGCCGGAAGTTTCAGGTTGGATGTCCAACGACTGAGCGCCTGCTGGATCGGGGCTTGTTTGTCGGCTTTAACCAACAAACGGACACGATGGCGGCCCCGAATACGAGCGATCGGAGCCGGGGCAGGGCCGTAAACCTGTGCCCCGATTTGGAACAGCGGGGCCGCGTTTCTGGCGAGGTGATTGGCGAGGTCAAAGACCTCTTCGATATTCGGGCCTGAGACAACGATACCCGCCATGCGCCCGTAAGGCGGGACACCAGCTGCGCGACGTTCGGCGGCTTCGGCCTGCCAGAATTGTTCTTCGTCGCCAGATAGAATGGCGCGGATAACGTGGTGTTCGGGTTGGTAAGTTTGCAAGAGGGCAATCCCGGGCGTATCAGCGCGTCCCGCACGACCTGCGACCTGTCGCATCAACTGGAATGTCCGCTCTGCCGCGCGTAAATCGGACCCCTGCAAGCCCAGGTCCGCATCGATCACGCCGACAAGTGTGAGCCGCGGAAAATTGTGCCCTTTGGCGACAAGCTGCGTGCCGATGATGATGTCGGTTTCACCACTGGCGATTTCCTCGATCTTTTCTTTCAGCGCACGCGCTGACCCGAACAGATCAGAGGATAGCACCGCGATATTGGCGTCAGGAAAGAGGTCGGCGACCTCTTCAGCCATGCGTTCAACACCTGGGCCGACGGGGTTCAGTTTGCCCTCGGCCTGACAGTTCGGACAGACCTCTGGCATCGGTTTGGTTTCACCGCATTGATGGCACATGAGCCGTTTGAGAAAACGGTGTTCAACCATTCGCGCATCGCAATGGTCGCAAGCGATCTGGTGTCCGCAGGCGCGGCAGATGGTGAGCGGCGCGTATCCACGGCGGTTCAGAAAGACGAGCGATTGTTCGCCTTTCTGAATCCGGTCAATGATGGCACCACGCAAAGCAGGGGAAATCCAACGGCCGGACGGTACGTCCTGATCCCGCATGTCGATGGCTTTCATCTCGGGCAAGACCGCGGCGCCGAAGCGCGAGGTTAGCGTGATCCGATCATATTTTCCCTGTTCTACATTAGCCCAACTTTCGAGGCTGGGTGTGGCAGAGGCGAGGACGACTTGAGCAGAGTTCAACGATGCCCGCAGAACCGCCATATCGCGGGCATTATAAAGGACGCCGTCATCCTGTTTGTAAGAGGTGTCGTGTTCTTCATCGACAACGATCAGCCCGAGATCACGATAAGGCAGAAAGAGTGCTGAACGAGCGCCGACGATCAGTTGGGCATCGCCGTTCCCGACCATTTTCCAACAACGTCGGCGTTCGGTCATGGTCACGCCGGAGTGCCATTCGGCGGGTTTCATACCAAAGCGGGCTTCAACCCTTGTGATGAATTCAGAGGTCAGGGCGATTTCTGGCAACAAAACCAATGCCTGACGGTTCTGGCGTAGGCATTCGGCAACGGCTTCGAGGTAGACCTCGGTTTTACCTGAGCCTGTAACACCCTTGAGGAGCGTGGTGCCGTACTTGCCAGCTTGCAGTTTTTCACGAAGGCGCTGTGCGGCGGTTGACTGGTCATCGCTAAGCTCTTTCCCGCCGTAGTCGGGATCAAGCCGCGGGTAGGGAAGATCGCGGGGAGTGTCTTCTTCGGATACGGCCCCTTGTTTTACCAACCCCTAAATAACAGAAGAGGAGGTTCCCGCCATTTCTGCCAGTTCACCAAGTGTGAAAGACAAACCGCCATAGTCCTGCAAAACATCGAGCACGCGACGTCGGGCATCGGTCATTCGGTCGGGCTCTGCGGAGCCAAGTCTATAGACCTTGCGCATGGACGGTGCATCCCCGAGCCCCGGAGCACGCGTCGCAAGGCGAAGCATCGCGTTCATCGGGGTCAGGGTGTAGGCACCGACCTTTTGTAGAAACTGGCGCATTTCGTCCCGCATGGGGGCCACGTCCAACACGCGGTTCACTGACCGTGCTTTAGAAAGGTCGAACCCGCCTTGGCCTGCACCCCAGATCACACCCAAAACCTTGCGCGGACCCAGAGGAATCTCAACAAACGCACCGTTCCAGCAACCACCTTCCGGAGCTTTGTAATCTAGCGTCCGGTCAATGGGTTGCGTTGTCAGAACGCTGACCAGTTCACCTTCTGCAAAGAATTCATCCACGTTCAGGTCCGCTTTGTGGGTTTTCGAGTTTCCTCTTCTGAGGTAAACGCTCCTCTGACAAAGGCCAACCCACACCGTGAGGCAAACCCCATGAAATTCTTTGTAGACACCGCAGACGTAGACGCAATCCGCGAGCTGAACGACCTTGGCATGGTTGACGGCGTGACCACCAATCCGTCGCTTATCCTGAAATCTGGCCGCGATATCCTTGAAGTAACCAAAGAAATCGCTGATCTGGTCGACGGTCCGGTTTCGGCCGAAGCCGTTTCAATGGACTACGAAAGCATGCTAGCCGAAGGCGAAAAACTGTCCAAGATTGCGGACAACATCGCCGTTAAAGTCCCGCTTACATGGGCCGGTCTGAAAACCTGTAAAGAACTGTCGTCGCGCGGAATCATGGTCAACGTGACCCTGTGTTTCTCGGTTAATCAAGCCATTCTGGCAGCCAAAGCCGGTGCGACCTTCATCTCTCCGTTCGTAGGTCGTTTGGACGATATCAACCTCGATGGTTTGCAGCTGATCGAAGATATTCGCACCGTCTACGACAACTACGGTTTCGAAACGCAAATCCTTGCTGCTTCGATCCGCTCTGCAAACCATGTATCCGATTGTGCCAAAATCGGCGCTGACGTCGTGACCGCGCCGCCGGCAGTCATCAAGGCGATGGCGAACCACGTACTGACCGACAAAGGCCTGGCTCAATTCGAAGCTGATTGGGCAAAAACCGGCCAGAAAATCATCTAACCTCGGGTTGGACGCAGAAAAGGGTCGCCAGAAATGGCGGCCCTTTTTGTTTTTAGGGCACCATTCGCATTAAAAGCGCGCGGTAAGTCGCCTGAAAGACTGATGTATTGCCTCAATAACCCTGTTTTTCTTGCCCGACGTCATAAAATGTGCACAACACTTCGGCGAAAGCAGTAAAGCGGTCACAAGTATGGTTGAGGAAAGTATGAGCACAAAACCGCAGGTCGATCCCAAGATACGTGACTTGATCCTGTCTGATCCTGACGCCGTTTTGGAAGACAAGGATTTGATGCGGGCGCTAGTTTCCGCCAACGAAGATGCAATGGGCACGAATATCGTAGACCTGCGTGGTATTGCGATGGCCCGCCTTGAGAACCGTCTTGATCGTCTTGAAGACACGCACCGCAGTGTAATTGCTGCCGCCTACGATAACCTTGCCGGAACCAATCAAATTCATCGTGCGGTTTTGCGGATGATGGAGCCCATCCATTTCGAAGACTTCCTGCGCGATCTGGATACAGATGTTGCGGAAATCCTGCGTGTGGAATGCGTCCGTCTGGTTCTGGAAACCGGCGCTGAAGACGGTGCAGCCGTTGAGAAACGCATGGGCGATGTGCTCCACATCGTTAAACCGGGGTTCATTCAGGACTATCTGACCCGCGGGCGGAATATCCCGCTCCGTCAGGTCACTCTGCGACAAACGCAGCCCGAGGATCACGACCTATACGGTGAAAAGGCAGATTATATTCGGTCCGAAGCCTGCCTGCGGTTGGATTTCGGTCCGGGCCGGATGCCGGGTCTCTTGGTCTTAGGGGCAGAAGAC
>JBNKUW010000054.1:0-14586 GCA_050298835.1 Marivivens sp. | reverse complement strand
AGTGACGAAGAAGGGGCCGTGACCGTCGATTGGGTCGTTTTGGTCGCGTTCCTTGTAGGACTGGGCATCGCAATCGTCTCTTCGATCGGCGAACGGCAGACTGCAATGGGTGACACGATGACATCTCAGATGTCAGCTATGGCCGATCAATACTATTAATGTACTAACACTAGTACCTGTCAAAGGCCGCTCCCTCGGGGCGGCCTTTTTCGTATTGACCTCTTTTCATTCCAGTTGGAATTGTTCACCAATCAGCGAAAAATCCTTGTTCCTGACGGTTGATTGTCCCCAAAATGCCGCAATTGCCTTTCAGATAGGAAACAATCCGTAAAACCGTGCTCACACGGTAGATGATGAGGTAACACGATGCGTTCTGTATTTGGTCTAGTACTGTTGATCGGTCTCGCCCTAGGGGGCTTTGCGATCTACATGATGAAAAACTATATCGACGAGACCAAGGCTCAATCCGAAATGGAACTGGCCGCTCTCCAGACCAGGGTACCAACGGTCAGCATTGTCGCCGTGAACGAAACCCAACTATACGGAGCTGTCATCACTCCTGATGATGTTCGCCTTATCGAATATGCGCAACCGTTCCTGCCCGAAGGCACCTTTGCTTCAATCGAAGAGCTTTTCCCCGCTGGCAACAACGAACCGCGTGTCGTATTGCGCCAAATGGAAGCCTTGGAACCCGTTCTCGCCGTAAAGGTAACGGAACCAGGTGGCGACGCGGGTATTACTTCTTTGCTTCAACCCGGGATGCGGGCTTTTGCAATTCGTGTCGATGTCGCCTCTGGCGTGTCTGGTTTGCTGCGCCCCGGCGATCGGGTTGACGTTTATTGGACAGGGCGCGCGAGCACCGGTGACCTTGGATCTTTGGGTGGCACGTCCGAGCGGACCCAGCTTATTCAATCAAGCTTGAAGATTGTGGCGATCGACCAAACCACTGACAGTAGCGCCAATCAGGCAACTGTTGCGCGAACCGTCACAGTCGAAGCCGCACCAGAGCAGGTCGCCGCCCTAGCCCAGGCTCAATCCACCGGAAAGCTCATGCTCGCACTTGTTGGCGCGTTTGATGACAGCGTGGCTTCACCGGTTGTAATGGATCAGAACCGCTTGCTCGGTATTCAAGCCGCACCTCAGGCTGCACCGGAAGCTGCGCCGGTTGTCGAAGAAGAGCCTGTCTGCACGACCCGCGTCCGCCGCGGTGCCGAGGTGATCACAATGGAAATTCCCTGCACTAATTGATGCGAAGTCATGCGAATGCGTTCTCACGGGGCGCATTCGCACACGTCTGTGTTGCACCAGCTCCACATAAATTGTGTCTCATAACGCATTGATTCTTGCAAAATTTGAATTTTACGCGCACAGTCCAGCCAAAGACGGGCGAAAATGCCTGCAACCGGGCGTGATCCAAGAGGCAGGTCACAATGACACGAAAAAGAATTTTAGCGGCTGCTCTAACCGGCCTAACCTTGGCGCTTACTTCCGTGCCGGGTTTTGCGTTTTCAGAAACGCTGCAAGTTATGCGAGGTGCACCGTCAAGTGCACTTCAGGTACCGATGAACCGTGCAGTTGTCGTGGAAAGCGATACTCCGTTCACCGAACTCTCAATTGCAAATCCGGGTATTGCGGACATTTCGTCCCTTTCGGACAGGACAATTTACGTTTTGGGTAAAGTCCCGGGGCGTACTACGTTGACGCTTTTGGGGGCGGACGGTCGTCTGATCACAAACGTCGAGGTGCAGGTCACCCCCGACATTGCGGAATTCAAAGAGCGGCTGGAACAGATCCTCCCCGGAGAGAACATCGAAGTTCGTACCGCCAATGACGGCATTGTCCTGTCAGGTACCGTATCATCAACTGCCCGTCTAGATCGCGCACTGGAACTGGCACAACGTTATGCACCAGAACGCGTGTCAAATCTGATGAGCGTCGGCGGCACCCAACAGGTCATGCTGCGTGTACGCTTTGCAGAGATGCAACGCTCCGTTTCAAAGTCTTTGTCATCGTCACTGGGAATTTCCGGATCAACACTTGGCGATAACCTTGGCATCCTGGGCGGGACAAACACGCTCAATCTTGCGTCCACAACAGATGCGGCCCTGAACGCAGGATACATCGGTGCCGGCGACAACAATGGCGCGATGCTGTTTGGCTTTAATGCTGGCGGGCTCGAGGTCGGCCTCTTGCTCGAAGCTCTTGAACAACGCGGTGTGGTCCGCACTCTGGCTGAACCGAACCTGACGGCCCTCTCCGGCCAAGAAGCTCGTTTCCTCGCTGGCGGCGAATATCCGGTTCCAATTTCTCAGGAAAACGGGGCGATCACTGTTGAATTCAAACCTTTTGGTGTTGAACTCAGCTTTATACCTCGTGTTGTTGACGGTGATCTGATCAACCTCGAACTCGAAGCTGCGGTTTCGAGCATCGACTCCAACAACTCTTTCACCGCTGGTGGCTTCACGATCGATGCATTCCGCAAGCGTGAAACCTCGACCACAGTCGAAATGCGTGACGGCGAAAGCTTTGCCATCGCTGGTCTGCTGTCAGATGACTTCCGCGATCTGAACGGACAGGTGCCGTGGCTTGGTGACATTCCGGTCCTTGGCTCTTTGTTCCGCAGCGCCGAATATGAACGTCAGCAAACCGAATTGGTCATTATCGTTACGCCGCACTTGGTCACCCCGACTCGGGGCGAAGCGCTCGCGCTCCCGACGGATCGCATCACGCTTCCGACCGAAAGCGATCTGTTCCTGATGGGGCGCGTAACGGGGAACAATGCCCCCACTGAAGGCGCTGCAGGAGAAGTGGCTCGCCAGGACTTCTCCGGGTCCTATGGCTACGTTCTTGAATAACGGGAAAGGCAGGGGTTGATATGAAACGCGTTCTCCTCATGACAGCAGCCGTGGCAACGTTGCCTTTGCTGTCGGCCTGCAACCGCAACAATCCCGGGCTCGCGTCCTTCTACCGCGAGGCCGGTGCGATCGTGGACAGCGGAACCTTTGGCTCTGCGACCCTGAACAACACACAGATTCAATCCGGACAGCGTTCCTACGCAGTGAGCCTGAACCATCGTTTTGAAGCTGAAGTCCCAACGACCATCAACTTCGCATTCAACTCCACGGCTCTGGACGAAGAAGCGCGTGCTATTTTGCGTGCTCAGGCAGACTTCATCCGTCAGTTCCCCGAAGTCCGGTTCAAGGTCTACGGTCATACCGACCTTGTCGGGTCTACTTCATACAACCGTCGGCTTGGCTTACGCCGTGCACAGGCCGTCGTACTGTACTTGCAAACGCAAGGCATTGATCGTTCGCGTCTGGAGGCAGTTGTGTCCTACGGCGAAACTCAGCCTCTCATCGTGACCGAAGGTCGTGAACGCGCGAACCGCCGCACAGTGACCGAGGTTTCCGGATTTGTTGAGGACAACTCGATGGTTCTCAATGGTAAATACGCAGAGATCATCTTCCGCGAGTATGTTGAAAGCGCAACTGCCGTGACCGGTCTTACCGGCATATCCGGCAACGAAGTGTCTACTCAACAATAAGCGTAAACGAGGGGCGTTTAATCGCCTCTCTTTTTATGCGATCGTTCCCGAATTCCGCACAATTGCATCCTTTCGGCCCCATTCTCGACACGATTGGGATGGAAATTCTATCCCAAAGAGGGGGTTCCTGCGATTCCACAGGAGCCAACTTCACCGGTTAGATCGCTCAACCGGATTCAGAAGTTTGAAGGAATTTGGCCAATGGGTAACACTGCAGTTCTGCAACCCGAACCGCAACCGATCATCGCCTGCACCGTCAGTCGCGATGTTCAGGTCTTTGATCTGCTGATCGAGGATATGGAAGCGGCTTTGGGAGAGCGTTGGGGCGATTTGAGCTTTACCGATGCGCTCGCCTTTATGAACCAACCGGACTCTGACACACTCGAATTTATCGCCATCGCACTTGATGCCGAAGACGAAGCCGATTTGGGACTCGTCACCAGCGTCATTACCACGGCAAAACAACGTGGTATAAAGGTGATCCTGATTGCCGAAGATGTGAGCCCGGCCTCCCTTCACCAACTATTGCGTGAAGGTGGTGACGAGTTTATCCCCTACCCTCTCCCCGAAGGTGAACTCAATCAAGTTATCGAACGCGTTCTTGCGGGAGAGCCTGAAGAACCAGAAGCACCCGAGGTCCGCAAACCCACGAAGCATTCTAGCGACCGCTCCGGCGTTGTAATCGCGGTTCAGGGCATGGCAGGCGGCGTTGGTGCGACGACCTTTGCGACCAACCTCGCTTGGGAGCTGACCAAAGTCGACAAGAACGAAAGTCCCAGAGTTGTCCTCCTTGATTTCGGGCTCCAATTCGGGAGCGCAGCTACATATCTGGACCTTCCTCGCCGCGAAGCCGTGTTGGAAATGCTGACCGACACTGATGCGATGGATGATGACATTTTTTCTCAGGCGCTTTTGCCGTTTGAAGACAAACTTCACGTGCTTACTGCGCCGTCTGATCTGATTCCGGTAGACCTCGTCAGCCCCTTGGATATCGAGCGGGTTGTGGAAATGGCACGCCAACGGTTCGACTATGTCGTCATCGACATGCCAACCGTGATGGTCGAATGGTCTCAAACCGTTCTCGAGGCTGCACATGTCTATTTTGCACTGACCGAACTGGATATGCGCTGCGCCCAGAACATTCTGCGTCTCAAGCGCGCGTTGTTGGCCGAAGAACTGCCATTCACTAAGCTGCGCTTTATCCTGAACCGTGCACCGAAGTTTACCGATCTGAACGGTAAAAGCAGGGTGAAGCGGATGGGTGAGAGCCTCGGCATCTCGATCGAGGTCCAGATCCCAGATGGAGGAAAGCAGGTCACGCAAGCGAATGACCACGGCACTCCTATTGCGGAAATCGCCGCCAAAAACCCACTCCGCAAAGAAATCATGAAACTTGCCCAATCGGTCCACGAGGTAAACCTCTCGGATGCGGAAACGGCCTAGGCGTAACGGAACGATAGTATGTTTTCCAAGTACAAGAAAAGCGCATCTTCCAGTTCCAGCGCGCCAGCGGCGCGGCTGGCTGCTATCAAAGGTGCGCCCGTTGAAGAAACCAAAGTTTCCTCGTCTGCATCCGTGGATGACACCCCCAAGGTAATGCGTCGGCCATCGCAGGTCACATCTGCCCGCGCTGCCCCTGATGACCGTGAAAAGAAACGCAAAGAGCGTCTGTCCGAAATCAAACTCGAGCTGCACCGCGCCCTTCTGGACAACCTGAACCTCGCCGCGCTTGAAACTGCGTCGGAAAAAGAACTGCGTCAGGAAATCAACGCGATCGCCACTGAAACACTCGAGGAAAAGGGCATCGCCCTGAACCGCGAAGATCGCGTTCAGTTGACCCAAGCACTGTTTGACGAAGTCACGGGCCTCGGCCCTCTCGAAGTGCTTTTGAAGGACGACACGGTCAACGATATTTTGGTGAACGGTCCGCAACAGATTTTCGTGGAACGCGCTGGTAAGCTTGAACTGACCGACATCACCTTCAAGGATGAACGCCACCTATTGCGGATCATCGATAAAATCGTGTCTGCCGTCGGCCGGCGCGTGGATGAATCGAACCCCTACGTTGACGCCCGTCTGGCTGACGGTTCGCGTTTCAACGCCATGGTGCCGCCTGTTGCGGTGGACGGCTCGCTCGTCTCTATCCGTAAATTTAAGAAAGAAAAGCTGGCAATTGACGATCTGGTCAAGTTCGGCGCTTTTACCGAAGAAATGGCAGCTTATCTTCAAGCCGCCGTTGCCACCCGCCTGAACGTCATCGTTTCCGGTGGTACGGGTTCCGGTAAGACAACAACGTTGAATGCCCTGTCGTCTTTCATCGATGACAGTGAACGCATCCTGACGATCGAGGATACGGCGGAACTTCAGCTTCAACAGACCCACGTCGGCCGCATGGAAAGCCGCCCCCCCAACGTCGAAGGCAAAGGCGCCGTGACACAGCGGGACTGTTTGCGAAACGCACTTCGTATGCGTCCTGACAGGATCATCGTCGGGGAAACCCGCGGTGAAGAGGTTATCGACATGTTGCAGGCCATGAACACCGGCCACGACGGGTCCATGACCACGATCCACGCCAACTCTGCCCGGGATGGTGTCAGCCGTCTGGAAAACATGATCGCGATGGCCGGTATTGAAATGCCGATCAAAGCCGTAAGAAGTCAGATTTCTTCGGCTGTGAACCTGATCGTGCAGGCATCGCGCTTGCAAGACGGCTCGCGTCGTATGGTCTCGATCACCGAAATCACCGGCATGGAGGGTGATGTTATCTCCATGCAAGAGGTCTTCCGCTTCCAGCGTGTCGGCCTCACCCCCGATAACAAGATCATCGGGCACTTCACCGCCACCGGCGTCCGGTCGCACTTTGCCGAGCGGTTCCGCCTTTGGGGTTACGATCTGCCCGCCTCCATCTTTGAACCCTACGCAGCCGAGTAAACGAAATGGTTATCTCCGCCGAACCACTGATTTATGCGCTAGTCTTTCTGGCTGTCATCGTTCTCGTCGAAGGCCTGTACCTGACGGTATTCGGTAAATCGATCAGCCTGAACAAACGGGTCAATCGCCGTCTAGAACTGATGGAACGCGGCGGGAACCGCGAACAGGTGCTTGAACAACTCCGCAAGGAGATGACGCAGCACATTCAGTCTCAATCGATCCCGCTCTATTCCTTGCTCGCCAACAAGGCGCAGAAAGCGAATATCGCGTTTTCGCCGACCCAGCTCATCATGATAATGGGCGTGCTGGCCGCCGTCGCCTTCATGGGGTTGACGGTTGGGACCGCTGCCGCCGCTCCGGTTCGATTGGCCGTCGCGATTGCCATGGGCGTCGGCGGGGTTTTCCTCTGGGTTAGCGGTAAAGCTAAGAAACGGGTTTCCATGCTCGAAGAGCAGCTCCCTGATGCAGTGGAACTGATGGTACGTTCGCTACGCGTTGGCCACCCGTTTTCGTCCGCAGTTGCGATCGTTGCTAAAGAAGTCCCCGACCCCTTGGGAACCGAAATGGGTATGATCGCGGACGAAGCCGCCTATGGTCGTGATATGGGCGATAGCCTCAAGTCGATGGCGGAACGGATCGACATGCAGGATTTGCGTTTCCTTGCTGTGGCCGTAACCATTCAGCAGCAATCTGGTGGTAACCTTGCCGAAATCCTCGAAGGCCTGGCCAAGGTGATCCGTGCACGTTTCAAACTCTTCCGTCGTGTAAAAGCCATCACCGCCGAAGCGAAATGGTCGGGAATGTTTCTGTCCATGTTCCCGGTCGCCGCGCTGGTTCTGATTAACGTAGCCAAACCCGACTACTACGACGGGGTAAAAGACACCTCCGTCTTTATTCCTGCCTGCCTCGTGGTGGGTGGCTTCCTTGCCGCAAACTTCTTCATCATGCGCGCAATGGTTAACATCAAAGTGTAAGGAGCGTCCGATGACCGCCATCATGGACATGCTAACCGATAAATTCGGACCCTACGGACCGCTCTACATTGTTGTCGCGATCTTGGTACTTATGGTGCTGATGATCGTGCCCTTCATGCTCAAGCAGCCCGAAGATCCGCTCGATAAACTTAAGAGGGCATCAACAACGGGGGCGGTAACTACTTCCACCAAGAAAGATGTGCTTCGACAAGCCTCCAAGCATGACAAGCTGGAGAAATACTCCAACTTCCTCGAACCGCAAGACGAAGAAGAGTATTCCTCGATCCGCCTCAAGCTTATGCAGGCTGGCTACCGGACCAAAAACGCGGTCCGTATGTACCATTTTGCCCAGTTCGCCTTGGGTCTGGTGGCACTCATCGCGGGCATGGCCTATGCAATTCTTAAAACGCAGACTGGCGAACCGTCGACCCAGAATATTGTCCTGTCTATCCTCGTCCCCGGGGCGGCTGGCTATATGTTCCCCAAATACTGGGTCACACGGCGGCAATCCGAACGCCAACAGGCAATCGAAAACGGCTTTCCTGACAGCCTCGACATGCTTCTTGTTTGTATCGAAGCCGGTCAATCACTCGATCAGGCTATCCTGCGCGTATCTCAAGAGCTGAAAGCAGGCTTCCCTGAGCTTGCAGAAGAATTCCAAATTGTCAGCTATGAGCTAAAGGCTGGTAAGGACAAAACCAACGTCATGCGTGACATGGCAGAACGCAGTGGCGTTGATGACATTGCGTCCTTTGTGACCGTTCTGATCCAGTCCCAGCAATTCGGGACATCTATTGCTGACGCACTTCGGGTCTACGCGGACGAAATGCGGGACAAACGCGTGATGCGTGCTGAAGAGCGGGCTAACAAATTGCCGACAAAGATGACGCTGGCCACAATGATGCTGACCGTTCCGCCACTTTTGATCATTCTCATCGGACCATCGGTCTATGGCATCATGACACTTCTGGCTGTTAGTGGTAATTAACGCGCAAGATGCGCAAACTGACGACCCCACTTCTGATTTTTCTACTGGCCGCCTGTTCCACGGGCGGCCTGAATCGTGGAGACGGTGTCTATGCACCCGGGGTCGCCGGAGAAATGGACATTGACGGGTTGATCGTCGGGCACCGTTTGATGGCCGCAGGTGAATATGACGTAGCTCTCAGGGCGTATATGCGGGCGGCTGCTCAACAAGGCCTTAATGTAGATACACTTTCCGCGCTCGGGTCTGCCAACCTAAAGCTCGGCCGTCTTGGACAAGCTGAATCCCTTCTGCGCCGCGCCGTCGAAGAAGACGCAAGTTTTGCTGCCGCTTGGAACAATCTAGGCGTGGTATTGATGGAAGAGGGAAAGATCGCAGAAGCCGCCGAAATCTTCCGTCGCGCTTATGCCACGGACAACGGCAATTCAGATCAAATTCGTGACAACCTGCGCTTGGCGCTCGCAAAACGCGACAATCCGAGCTATGTTGACCCCAATCAAGACGAAATCTTCCATTTGGTCCGACGCGGCACTGGCGATTATTTGCTCCTGTCGGATCACTAAAGGCAGAGCAGTAAAGGACGCAGGCATATGCGCCACATTGGACTTCTAACGCTCTTGGGCGCATTCGCGCTTGCGGGTTGTGTAAAGGATGGCGACGCCGAAGTTGCGCGCGCCATGCAGGATATCAATGTCGTTGATGAAACCAATCTGAACGACGTGATGCTGACAGTTGGTGACCCTGACGAAGCCGTCGCCTATTTCCAACGGGCGTCGGCCAATGATCCGGATCGGATTGACCTTCTGCGTGGCCTCGCGAAATCCCTGATCCGTGCCAATCGATACTCCGAAGCGGTCATCGCGTGGAAAGCGATCACTGAACACGAAGAGGCCACAGACGGCGACAGCGTTGAACTTGCCGGTGCGCAAATCCGCAACGGTGATTGGGATGATGCAGAGGCAACTCTTGACGCTATCCCTCCGACTTTCGAAACCTTCGACCGCTACCGGTACGAAGCGATGGTCGCTGACAGCAACGAAGAATGGGACCGCGCCGATAGTTTCTATGAGACAGCTGTCGGTCTCACCACCCGCCCTGCTGGCGTATTTAACAACTGGGGTTTTTCAAAACTAACCCGCGGAGATTTCTCCGGTGCCGAAGACCTGTTCGAAGATGCCCTCCGTCAGGATTCATCGCTGTTCACTGCGAAAAACAACCTCGTGCTCGCCCGTGGGGCGCAACGCAACTACGATCTGCCGGTCATTCCGATGACACAGACAGAACGTGCGCAGTTGCTCCACACTCTGGCGCTGTCCGCTGTACGGCAGAATGATGTCACCATTGCCAAGGGCCTCTTGCGCGAGGCGATCGACACGCATCCGCAGCACTTCGAAGCCGCAGTTCGTTCTTTGCGGGCTCTGGAAGACAACGTAGTGAACTAGCCTCATGGACCTGACAACGACACAAGCCGCATGGTTCCTACCTGCGGTTCTTCCGATCTGCCTTTACGTCGCATGGAGCGACATGCGGGCGATGAAAATTCCCAATCGGGCCGTTGGCGCTCTGGCTGTTTCCTTTGCCATTTTGGGTCTCATTGCCCTCCCCCTTGAGGTTTGGGCATGGCGCTGGCTTCATCTTGTGATCGCGCTCGGCGTCGGCATTGTCGCAAACGCGATGCGCGCGATGGGTGCGGGTGATGCAAAATTCATTGCCGCTGCCGCACCATTTGTGGCGCTACAGGACCTGCCTGTTGTCATTTACATTCTTTCGGGCGTGACGCTGGCCGCGGTCCTTGTTCACCGTATCGCCAAAAACACCCGTATCCGCAATTTGGCCCCCGATTGGGAAAGCTGGATCACCGGAAAACGGTTCCCCATGGGACTGCCCTTGGGGATGACGCTTGTGATCTACCTTTTGATGCCTTTCTTGATCGGCTGATCAGCCTTTTTCATACAGGATGTAGACCGGAGTCCGCTGCACTTCGGTAAGGTCGTCAGTGCCGCGTTCGGTAAGTTTTTCCAGAATTTGGCCATGCACCGTCGTTGACATTGGACAAAGTGGTACGAGCACATGAGTTGCATCCTCGTAGCCCGGCAACCCGTCATAGTACCATGGCGCCCCGTCGATTAACGGTTTGAAATCACCAAACAGCCAATAGGGATTAAAGATATCTGCTGCAAACAATCGGACCCCACCGTAGCCTGCGTTATCTAGGTCATCAGCGATCGTCCGGAAGTAAGCAGACATTCCCATGTCCTGCGTACACTCGTCGAATACCATTCCCCTAAACTCTGTGGGTTCATCCCGATCAGCCAGCTCCCGCCAGCTTGCAAATGGCTCGCCCTCACCGTCTCGTGCCACCTTTTCATCAACCTGAACAATACGTGGCGCGAAAGCATAAATGTCCCCGCCAATATCATCATTTAAAAGGATCGGGAGATAGTCCGTGGTGTCCAATGAATAATGCCGGAACGGACTATAGGCGAGGTTAAGGAAACTCGGTGCGCCAAAGGCAACCGCAATCGCAACCACGTAGCCCAAAGCCTTCCCAGATTCGTTATTGCTGGTTGCACCTGCTTTCATCGAATAGATCAGGATTGCCATCAGCAGAACCCACTGCGGGTCGTTTCCGAAATTCTGATAGGTCACGAATACGAAGCCCGGCAACAGCAAAAGCAGAACCAAACCGCCGGTATCCACACCCGCCTTTCGCAGCAGGATCACGGCCGCCACTGCGGTCATTGTGATCCCCAGATAGGCCGGTGCGGTCATCACTGCCTTAAAGGACAATCCCGGAGCAGCCCGATTGGCAGAGCCTGCGACCTCGCGCAAATCATTTAGATAGCTGAACCAGAAATCTGTTCCGTAGACCGCCGTGACAACACCAGCGACCAAGAGCCCGAACACAAGTGAAATCACCAATGCCCGTGACTGTTTGGTCAAAAGAAGTGCGACAACGACGGGCACCGCAAAAGACGCAAAATAAGTCACTTTAATCAACGCCATAACTGCCATGGCGATGCCAATGACTGCGCCGTCGGCGAGCGGGCAGCTACGATAGACAGGTTTAAGCAGTGCCGTCGTGATCGCCAAATAGGCCGCAGCCCAAGCCCAACGGTTGTAGTGCATGGAAATGGAAACGGCGCTATCGGCTTCCCCGTGGACCAAAGCGAGAACGAGAACGAGGACCACCCCGCCAAATGCCATGGCAATCCGCGATGAAAGACGAGAAACTCCTACCCACCATGCTGCAGGAAGAACGATCAGCGCGACCAGCACCTGTGCAGACAGAACTGCCATTCCAAGTCCCTGCCCTGCTTTCACAAACAGCGCCACCGGCGCGAACGCCAGAAAACCGATCGGTGTCATGAAATCACGATGGGGCATCTGCCCCTGCGCCATCCGCATCACAATGTCCATAAAATGGAGGGTATCGCCTTCGTGTTTGCCGATGAATAGCCCGCCCTTCAAAAGCGCGATTCCACCCAGGACAGCCCAAACTGCCACCAATACAAAAAACACAGAAAGCCGATTTGGTTTGTTCATGCCCGCCTCTTTCAATGGTTTGTCCATTTTTTGGCCACAATAAGAGGCCAATCATTTCGGGCAACGACTCATCGTCGCAGGACCGGAAACATAGCCGGGATCGCGGCGCAATAGACACAGGCGAGCGAATGAACATGCAAACCAGTGCCGTGATGGCCCCACCTGCCCCGAAATCGCTGGAAGCGATGCAACTTCCTGTTGTGATGATGCGGGACATCCTGATTAAAACCATGTTCCGTACGAATTTGACCTTGGTGACCGAGATCGCTCGGGCGATTGCCCTGCCAATTCCGGTCACACAGGAACTCGTCGAAATCGCGCGTGGTCAGCAGCTTCTCGAAACTATGGGTACGTTGCACGCGAACTCTTCGAGCGAGATGAGCTACCAGCTCACCGATACCGGTCGTGCCCGCGCTCTCGATGCTTTGGCGCAGTCTGAATACTTCGGCGCAATGCCTGTGCCCATGTCCATCTATGCCGAACAGGTGAAACGCCAGTCGATCCGCAACTTGCAGGTTACGCGCGACCGTCTTGCCGGCGCAATGGGGCACCTCGTTCTTCCCCCCGCACTGTTAGGAGAGCTTGGCCCTGCAATCTCTGCCGGTCGTTCGATCCTGATGTATGGTCCTCCGGGCAACGGTAAATCCTCCATCTCTAACGGTATTCGCGACGCGCTTGGCGATAAAATCTACATTCCCCGCGCCGTGGAATATGCGGGTCAGGTGATCACTGTTTATGACCCCATCGTGCACTCTTCTGCCGAAGAAGACTTCGACGATCCCAATTCGCTCCGCCGCACCTCGGGCCGTTATGACACCCGCTATGTGAAATGCGAACGTCCTACCGTTATTACCGGCGGTGAATTGTCGCTCGACATGCTGAACCTTGTCTACAACCCTGTCGCGCGGACGTATCAAGCCCCCTTGCAGTTCAAATCCACGGGCGGCGTGTTCATTGTTGACGACCTTGGCCGTCAGGAAGAACCCCCGCAAAAACTGGTTAACCGCTGGATCGTTCCGCTCGAAGAAAATCGTGATATTCTTACCCTTCAATCCGGTGAGAAATTTCAGGTGCCCTTTGACACGCTGGTCATTTTCTCGACCAACTTCCACCCCAACGAAATCTTCGACCAAGCTGCCCTTCGCCGGATTTTCTACAAGATCAAGATCGACGGTCCGAACAAACAGGACTTCCTCAAAATCTTCTCGCTCGTGGCACGCAAAAAAGGTCTGCCTCTGGATGAGGCATCTCTGATCCATCTGTTGAAAAACAAATACCCGACGATCAACAACATCTATGCGAACTACCAGCCGATCTTCTTGATCGACCAGATCATCTCGATCTGCGAATTCGAAGGTATTCCCTATCAGATGACCCCCGAACTAATCGACCGCGCTTGGGCAAACATGTTTGTCAAAGACGAACATATCGTCAAATAAGCTGCCCCTTGCGTCCCTGGGTCCGGCCCCACTAAACACGGGGCATGACGCTCCCCATTGATGCCGCCCTCCCCGACCTGATCGACGCGATCAAACGCGAAGGCCGTGCTGTGCTTCAGGCCCCTCCGGGTGCCGGTAAAACCACGCGCGTTCCGCTGGCATTGCTCGACGCGGGCGTGACAACGGGCAAGATCATCATGCTGGAACCCCGCCGCCTCGCCGCCCGCGCTGCAGCGGAACGTCTGGCCGAACAGTTGGGCGAAAAGCCGGGGCAGACCGTCGGCTATAGGATGCGCGGCGATAGCAAAGCAGGTGACAGGATCGAGGTTGTTACCGAAGGCATCCTCACCCGCATGATCCAGTCCGATCCCGAACTCACTGGTATCGGTGCGATCCTGTTCGACGAATTCCACGAACGCAGCCTCAACGCCGACTTCGGCCTCGCGCTCACTATCGAAATCCGGCAAGCACTCCGCGACGATCTGATTGTGGTCGTCATGTCCGCAACACTCGACGCGGAACCGGTCGCAGCCCTCCTCGACAACCCGCCGGTCATCACGTCCCAAGGCCGTGCCTATCCCGTGGACCTCCGCCACCTCGACCGCCCCACGCCCAAGGACCGGCGGTTGGAACAAGCCACCGCCGATCTGATCGTTGATGCCGTCAAACAGACCAAGGGTGGCGTGCTCGTCTTTCTCCCGGGCGAGGGCGAAATTCGCCGGACCGAAGCTGCGCTCAAAGGCCGCCTCCCGTCGAACTGCGATGTTCGCCCGCTCTATGGTGGTCTGCCATTCGCCAAACAACGCGCCGCGATTGCCCCCGTGACCTCGGGCCGGAAAATCGTCCTCTCGACCTCCATCGCCGAAACTTCGCTCACCATCGAAGATATCCGCGTGGTCATCGATGCGGGTCGCGCCCGCCGGTCCCGTTATGACCCGTCCTCGGGCATGTCCCGACTCGTCACCGAACGCGTGTCCAAGGCCGAGGCGACACAGCGGATGGGCCGCGCCGGTCGTGTGGCCGAGGGCACCTGTTATCGCCTTTGGACCAAGGGTGAGGAAGGTGCGCTCGCCGCCTTCCGGCAGCGGAAGCGTGAACTCCACCCGGAATTTCTCCCCGCCGATCGCCCGGGCGTGCAGACCGTCCCAGAACCGTTTCACGTCGGGA
>JBNKUW010000053.1:0-15318 GCA_050298835.1 Marivivens sp. | reverse complement strand
TCGAACAGAGCGCGATGCGCGCACCGGTGCCAGCGGCATTGCCTGCGCTAGAGACCTTATCGAGCGGCGCATCGGGGATCATCCCCAGAACCATCGCGTGTTTGGTGCTGATATGTGCGCCAAACGCCCCGGCAAGAACCACACGGTCCACGGTATCCACGCCCATTTCATCCATCAACAACCGCGCACCGGCATAGAGCGCCGATTTTGCGAGCTGGATGGCGCGGATGTCGCCTTGGGTCACGAGGATACGCGGCCCGCCATCCGGCGTTGCATCGTGGACGAGGTAGCTGTTGGTCCGGTCGTTGGGTTCGCAACGGTAGGTGCCTGTCTGTTCCGCGCTCCCGATCAGACCTTTGGGATCAAGGAGACCCGCCGTCCGCATTTCGGCGACGGCTTCGATAATGCCGGAGCCGCAGATGCCGGTGATGCCCGTTTGGGCAGTTGCTTCGGCAAAGCCGTCCTCGGTCGACCAGAGATCGCAACCGATGACTTTGAACCGGGGTTCCTTGGAATCGGGGTCAATTCGATACGTTCAATCGCGCCCGGTGCAGCACGCTGGCCGCTGCTGATTTGTGCCCCCTCAAAGGCAGGGCCGGTGGGCGACGAACAGGCCAGAACACGTTCACGATTGCCCAACAGGAGTTCAGCATTCGTGCCGACGTCAACGATCAGCACCAGATCATCGGATTTGTTGGGCTCTTCGGACAAGGCAACCGCTGCCGCATCGGCGCCAACGTGTCCGGCGATGCAAGGCAGGATGTAGGTACGGGCGGCAGGCGCGATCGAAGTCATCCCGATATCACGGGACTCAATCGTAATGCTTTCTGCCGTGGTCAGGGCAAACGGAGCCTGACCGAGTTCCACCGGATCAATGCCGAGCAGCAAGTGGTGCATGACAGGATTGCAGACGAACACAGTTTCCATAATTCGGGTTGCAGAGATTCCTGCTTCGGCCGCGATTTCCAGCGCCAGAGTGTCAAGAGCATCCCGAACCGCGTTGGTCATCTCTTGGGCGCCACCTTCGTTCATCATGGCGTAGGAAACGCGGCTCATCAGGTCTTCGCCAAAGCGGATTTGCGGGTTCATCAAGCCCGAGGAAGCAACCACAGCACCGGTCGCCAGATCGCACAGGTGGGCGGCAATCGTGGTCGAGCCGAGGTCGATCGCGAGGCCGTAGATCGGGTCCTCATCAAAACCGGAGACCACATCAATCAGGCGGTGCGCACCACCGTTGTGGTCGCGGTGCAAGGTTGCGGTGACTTTCCAGCCGCCCTTGCGCAAGACGGTCTGCAGTTTTTTCAGTACGGACAGCGGTGCGGTAATGCTGTCGATTTTCCATTGGTCGCGCAGGGCGGTTTCCAGACGTTCCAGATCACCTGAGGGATCGTGCATGTCCGGTTCGATCACTTCGACGTAATACCGATGGGTTGCGGGGTCCATGACAATGGCGCGGTCCGATGCAGCCTTGCGGACGACCTGACGGTGGACCTGACTTTCCGGTGGGACGTCGATCACGACATCGCCGGTGATGCAGGCCTGACAGCCCAAACGACGACCGGTTTTGAGGCCGCGAACACGGTCATACCGGTCCTCGACTGCGTTTTGCGGAGAAAGCGCATCGTCAGAGACGGTTACACCGTGTTTGGGGAACTCTCCGTAGGACGGCGTGATCTGGCATTTCGAGCAGATACCACGTCCTCCACAAACGGAGTCGAGGTCGACCCCCAGCTTGCGTGCAGCGGATAAAACAGAAGTTCCGGCAGCCACATGGCCGCGTTTGCCCGAGGGCGTGAAAATCACAAGGGGATCGGTAGTCATGTGCAGTCCTGTCGCTATGGCGATGATATAGCTTGGCTACGAAGAGAACCCAATCCGGTTCGCGGCATCTTTGGGGCCGGATACGTCATCTGAGGTTGATCAGCGACCTCCTCATTAAAAAAAGAAAGCGGTTTGGCCTTTCCACTTTGGAACTTCCATGCGATAGGGAAGCGCCAAACGAAGTCAGTCCATGGAGCACCCAAATGGAGATTCGCGAGGCCCTCACTTTTGATGATGTTCTGCTGGTCCCTGCAGCCTCTTCGGTCCTGCCCTCAACGGCAGATACCCGTACGAAGGTTACACAAGGGATCGCGATGAATATCCCGCTTTTGTCTTCGGCCATGGACACCGTGACCGAAGCCCGCATGGCAATTGCCGTTGCGCAGGCTGGTGGTATCGGCGTTATTCACAAGAACCTGAGTGTTGACGAACAAGCCCGCGAAGTCCGTCGCGTGAAACGGTTTGAATCCGGTATCGTCTACCATCCGGTAACGCTCACGCCCGAACAAACGCTCGCAGATGCTAAGGCGTTGGTGGACCGGTACAATTTCACAGGCTTCCCTGTAGTGGACGAACGCGGGCATGTTGTCGGTATTCTGACCAACCGTGACATGCGGTTTGCGAATTCGGACGACACGCCGGTCAAGGCGATGATGACCACCGATAACCTCGCTATGCTGGCGGAACCGGCCGACCTCGAAGAAGCCAAGAGCCTGATGCGTGCCCGTCGGATCGAAAAGCTGCTCGTGCATGACGGTAAGGGCAAACTGACCGGGCTTTTGACGCTCAAAGACACCGAAATGGCTGTTCTGAACCCGACCGCATGCAAGGACGAACTTGGCCGTCTGCGCGTTGCGGCTGCGACCTCGGTTGGCGATTCCGGTTACGAACGGACGATGCAGCTTGTGGATGCTGGCGTTGATATCGTCGTTGTGGACACCGCGCACGGACACTCCAAAGGGGTGCTGGACGCCGTGACCCGCGTCAAAAAAGAAACCAACGTCCAGATTATCGCAGGGAACGTCGCCACAGGTGATGCAGTACGCGCGCTGATCGACGCGGGCGCTGATGCGGTCAAGGTCGGTATCGGACCGGGATCAATCTGCACCACACGCATGGTGGCCGGTGTCGGTGTGCCGCAGCTCACCGCAATTGATGATTGTGCCAAAGCAGCCGGTGACATTCCGATCATCGCTGACGGTGGTATCAAATTCTCGGGCGATTTTGCCAAGGCGATTGCGGCGGGTGCATCCTGCGCGATGGTCGGGTCTATGATCGCTGGTACAGACGAAAGCCCGGGCGAAGTGATCCTGTATCAGGGCCGTTCCTTCAAATCCTACCGTGGTATGGGCAGCCTTGGCGCTATGGCCCGTGGGTCTGCTGACCGGTATTTCCAGAAAGACGCCGCCAGCGACAAACTCGTTCCCGAAGGGATCGAAGGGCAGGTTCCCTACAAAGGCTCTGTTTCGACCGTGCTGCACCAGATGGTCGGCGGCCTGAGGGCAGCCATGGGGTATACCGGCAACGCCACAGTCGAAGAGATGCGCAAGAACTGCAGCTTTGTGAAAATCACCGGATCTGGCCTCAAGGAATCTCACGTCCATGACGTACAGATCACCCGTGAGAGCCCGAACTATCGGGTCGGCTGATGACCCCCGCCGCACGGGTTGCCGCAGCGATCGGCATTCTGGATACAATCCGCGAAGGGCAGCCTGCAGAGGCTGCCCTGATCGCTTGGTCTCGTGCGTCCCGTTTTGCCGGTTCCAAGGATCGCGCCGCTGTTCGCGACCTCGTTTTTGACGTTCTACGTTGCCGTCGGAGTGCCGAAGCACTGGGCGGCGGTGAGGACGGTCGGAGCTTAATGCTCGGCTCTTTGCGCAGGCAAAGTATTGAAATTAGTGACTTCTTTACGGGCGAAGGTCACGCACCCTTACCCCTGACAGAGTCAGAAATATCCTACATAGCACCACCGATGACCGAGGCCGAGCGTTGCGACTGGCCCGACTGGCTTTGGCCAAAGCTGGAACGTGATTTCGGTGAGGAGGCCGCTAAGGTGGCCGCAGCCCAACAAACCCGCGCTCCGGTGTTTATCCGGACCTCTTTGTCGCGCGTTTCACGGGATCGTTTGGCCGCCGACCTTGCTGAAAACGGTATCGAAACCCGTGTGCATGACACCGTGGACACCGCGCTTGAGGTTCTGTCAAATCCGCGTCGATTGCAGCAAACTCAAGCATGGGAAGACGGCTGGTTCGATATGCAGGACGCGTCGTCGCAACTCGCCGTCCAGAGCTTGCCTCTGACAGACGGACAAAGCGTGTTGGATTACTGTGCAGGTGGTGGCGGCAAATCCCTCGCCCTTGCGGATCGCGGTGCGCAGGTTACTGCACACGACGGCGATGCGGCGCGTATGAAAGACATTCCGCTGCGTGCCAAACGCGCGGGCCTTTCGATCCGAGTTCAGCCCAAATTGCAAAAGGACGCGCGTTTCGACTTGGTTCTGGTCGATGCCCCCTGTTCAGGGAGCGGTACATGGCGGCGCACGCCGGACGCCAAGTGGCGCCTGACACCCGCGCGCCTGAACGAACTCTGTGACCTACAGCTTTCGATCCTGAAAGCCGCTGCCGGACATGTCGCCGAAGGCGGGTCACTGGTCTATGCAACGTGCTCTGTGTTTTCCGAAGAAAACCAACAGCTTGTAGACCGTTTTCTGCAGGAGGCCGCTGGTTGGTCCTGCCAGTCACAGCGTCAAATCCGCCCCAGTGGCTCGGGCGACGGATTCTTCTTTGCGGTATTCACAAAATAACAACTAAAAGTTGTGCGTCCTGAGAAATCGATATAGCGTTCTCCGAGTTAAGGGGCTGTTAAGGCTTTTTGCCCATAGTCACTCGCGGGAGGATTGCAGGTGCAACAGAGCAGGGCGCGCATTGATGGGGTTTGGGGGCTGACGCTACTTGGTGGCGTGGCGGCTCTTACCGTGTCGGCTGGTTTGATTGGGGATTTCACGCCACTCGGTTTCGGCGCTGTCCTGACATCCGCAATCTTGGGTGTCGCCGCTATCTTGGTATCTGTCTGGCTCCTTTGGGGCGCCTACCGCAGGAAAACCGCGATCTGGTTGCTTGAAAAACTGGTGCAGTCCGAAAGCGTCGCCAGCTTTGTGATATCCGAACAGGGCACTTTGGTTGTTGCAAACGCGCAAGCCTTAAAGGGGCGGGAAACTGCAGATCCTGCAGCCGTTTTGGGGCAATATTTTGCCTCTCCTGTCGAAACGATTTTACGCCTGCAAAACACCGCAGCCAGATCAGGCAAAGCGGTTGAAACAATCAAAACCCGCAATGGCGGGGTGTCACTAAACGTTCTATCTGCCGGACGGGGATTTTTCTTCTGGCAGGTCAGGGGGGAACAGCCCGCGCCATCCCATTCCGAACCGCAATTGCCGTCCCTCACGGCAAGCCCGAGCGGTACGATCCTGTTCATGAATGAAGCGATGCGGCGGTTGATCGGTACCCGAACCAAATCATTGGAACGGCTGTTCGGCACCCGCCATCTGGTGTCCGGCCGGAACTATGATGTTGAAACGGTCGAAGGCCCGATCCGCAGCGTTGTTGCGACCAATCAAGCCCCTGACGGACGGCAGGAAATCTACCTCCTCCTTGGTGTGTCGCAAGCCATGCCGCCTGTCGCAAATTGGGACGCGATCGAAGATTTGCCGGTGCCCCTGATGAAGATCGCACGTAGCGGTGAAGTCATCGCCGCCAATCGCGAAACCCGCGCACTCATGGGGGCAGACATCAACGAAATGACCCGTCTTTCCGACCTTCTTGAAGGGCTGGGTCGCCCCATGGGGGATTGGATTGAAGAAGTCGCAACAGGCCGCGCGACCAAAGCACGGGAGTTTTTGCGGGGTAAGGGAGACTGGCAGGACTTCTTTGTTCAGGTGGCTCTGTTCCCGACTGACAGCGTCGACAATAGCGAACTGATTGCGGTTCTAAATGACATGACGGAATTCAAGGCTCTGGAGGCGCAATTTGTCCAAAGCCAAAAGATGCAGGCCATCGGACAGCTCGCTGGTGGAGTTGCGCATGATTTCAATAACTTACTTACCGCGATTTCGGGTCATTGCGACCTTCTTCTGTTGCGGCACGAACAGGATGACGAAAACTATAGCGACCTGATCCAGATCCATCAGAACGCCAATCGTGCGGCAGCTTTGGTGTCGCAATTGCTGGCGTTTTCACGCAAACAAACCCTATCGGTCGAAGTGATCCACCTGGCCAACGTATTGTCCGATCTGACCCACCTTTTGAACCGGTTGGTGGGGGAACGGATCCAGCTTGTCTTTGCGCAAGATGCGGATCTCTTTCCGATCCGTGCGGACAAACGCCAGCTTGAACAGGTTATCATGAACCTTGTTGTCAACGCGCGGGATGCGATGCCGCTGGGGGGCGAAATCCGTGTGGATTGCGAAAACATCGAACTCAGGGCACCGATAAAACGGGATCGGGTTGTCCTTCCTGCGGGACGCTATGCGATGATTTCGGTGGTTGATGAAGGTTCCGGCATTTCGCAGGACAAACTGGGTAAAATTTTCGAACCCTTCTACACCACCAAAAGACCGGGTGAGGGGACGGGCCTCGGGTTATCAACGGCTTACGGGATCGTGAAGCAGAGCGGCGGTTTCATCTTTGCGGAAAGTGAAATTGACGTCGGATCCTGCTTTACACTCTATTTCCCTGCGTTCGATGGCAAGGAAACCTCTGTCGCAGAGGTTTCAAAACCGGCTGCCCTTCCGGCACTTGAACGGAGCGGAGCGATCTTGCTGGTAGAGGACGAGGCACCCGTTCGGGCCTTTGCCGCGCGGGCGCTGCGGCTCAAAGGGTTTGAGGTGATCGAAGCGGATAGCGGGGAAAGCGCGCTGGAGATCCTGTCGGATCCCGAACTCAAGGTCGATGTCTTTGTAACTGACGTGATTATGCCCGGAAAAGACGGCCCGACTTGGGTGAAAGAAGCGCTCGAAAATCGGCCTGATGCCAGGGTGGTCTTTGTTTCCGGCTATGCCGAGGATGCCTTTGGAGAGGACCGCGCCCGTTTGCCGGACACGGTATTTCTCCCCAAACCGTTTTCACTGACCGAACTGACGGAAACGGTCCAATCAACTTTGGATCAGAAAGTCATGGGTCATTCAGGGTGAAAATCACCAAGTTGCGATGTCAAATGGGCCGCGCACCCCGTCAGGGCAGCATAGTCGTCTTCGATGACCTGAACGGAGAAGTTGCTCATGAAACCGGCAAAGCGGCCCTTGTCCCGCAGCGCATCAGCATAGCCGAATTTCTGCAGGTAAGGGGCAAAGGCGCGTGCAACACCGCCAGTCAGATAGACGCCACCAAAGGGCAGGTGGATGAGCGACAGGTTCCCAGTCACCGTTCCGAATATCCGGCTGAAAACGCGTGCGGCCTCTTCGGCGCGCGCATCATCACCCGATGCGCATGACGCCATAATCTCGGCTGCTTTGCGTTCTCTTGGATCATGTGCTTCTTCGCCGAGCCAGTGGTAAACCCGTTCAAGACCGCGGCCTGAAAGCACGTCTTCGACCGCGGGGAAGCCGTGTGCAGTGGACACATACTGGCAAAGCCGGAGTTCGGCTTCGGTACGGATCGGTAGGTTGGCGTGTCCGGATTCGGAGGGCGTCACCAGACGTCCGACGGAGGTTTCGTAAACAGGTGCGCAGTTAAATCCGGTCCCGACACCGATCACCAGCTTGGCGGCATGGGAATGGGCGCCTGGCGCTTCGAGGATCGTCGTGACCTTGTCAGCGGCGACGTGACCAATGGCGTGACCTTGGGCCTGCAAGTCGTTCAGAATTGCAACGCGGTTCGCACCTGTCGCACGGGACAATGTGGGTTTGTCGATGGACCAGTCCAGATTGGTCATCGTGGCTTTGCCATCGCGAACAGGGCCGGCGACCGCCACACAAGCGGCAGTCAGGGTCGGTACGTTTTCATCAGAGCGGTATTTGCTGATAATGCTTTCCAGGCCCGGATAGTCGGAGTTGCGAAAACGTCGGATCGAGTCCTCGCGCACCTCGCGGCCTTCGGCCAAGGCGACACGGGTATTGGTGCCACCAATATCTGCAACTAGCGAAAGATGTGCCTCGGTCCCGGACATGGCTACTCCTGATGTTAGCGTTCACATTGCTTTGTAGGCAGGGTTTAGTGTCCTTCACCCTGCCACTCAAGCCCTGAATATCAGCGTGGCACAGGACCTGTCGATTGTCCCACCATCAGTTCAGCCTCGAGCAGCATCGTTTCTGGCGGAGCCGTCGGATTTTTGATGTGTCGCAACAGGTTTTCCGCCGCAAACCGGCCCGCGTCCCGAACAGAGGAGCGGGTTGCGGTGAAAATCGGAACATCAGCGCCGTTTCTCAGGTAGGACAGAACGTCGTCATGGGTGACGACCGAAATGTCAGAGCCGAGCCGTAACCCCAGCTCTTCGATCGCACGGCGCACCCCGAGCGCACAAATGATCGAAGAGACCAAAAAGGCTGTCGGCGGGTTTTCACCCTGCAAAAGCGAACGGGCGGTATCATAGCCGAAAACTTCGGTCATTTCATGGCTGCGCATGATCGTTTCGTCGGGGGTAATGCCCCTTGCCGCGAGCGCGCGGATATAGCCGTCATGGCGACGATGGGCGAAATCCATATGTTCAAGGCCGTTCACCAGAGCAATCCGGGTATGCCCGAGGTCGAGCAGGAAATCCGTCGCCCGTTCAAACGCCCTTTGGTTGTTCATATCGACCCAGTTGTAGGGATCGGCCTCATTGCTCGATCGGCCATGAACCACAAAGGGCAGGCCGATTTCGCGCAAAAGAGAAATCCGCGGTTCGGTTATCAGAGGACCGTGTACGACAACACCATCAACCGAGCCCCGAGACTTCATCTGCCTGTAGACGTTTTCTTCGCCGATATCATCGACGACGGTCAATACCATGTCATAGCCATTGCGCGAATAGACCTCACCCGCGCCCGAGATGAAATCACCGAAAACAGGGTTCACCATTTCATGCTGAGTCGAAATGGGAATCACATGGCCGATAGCCATCGATCGGCCGGTGGCGAGCCCGCGAGCACGGGTGTTGGGGCGGTAATTGTGCTTTTCTGCAGCGCGGCGAACTTTTTCGCGAGTCTCCTCGGAAACTTCCGGATATCCGTTCAGAGCGCGACTCACAGTGGTTTGGCTTAACCCAAGTATTGCGGACAACTCTTTCAGATTCATTGGGACACCAAAGCGCTTTAAATTAGCCGTGGACATTAGTCACTTGCGCGCTAAGCGTCAAATGATTGTGTGGAAAAGCTTTTCTGCACCTGCAAAGACAACCGGTATTTGGCATGTCAATGATCCAGAATGTTGACAGAGCCGCAAACTTGGTCCAAAACTCAAACTTGTCAAAGCGCTTTGGGAAAATTATTCAAAAGCGCGATTGCAAGCCAACGCGCAAGTTTGCGCAGGGAGGACACATGAAGAAGAACTTTTATGCAGGTGCCGCTATTGTGGCGCTCACCGCTGGCGTTGCCCATGCGGATATGATTTTTGCCGAGGGCGAAGGCGCCTTTAGCTGGGACGGTCTGGCAGCTTTTGCTGAAAGCCACGACTATGCCGGCCAAACCGTGACCATCTCCGGTCCGTGGATGTCGCCCGAGGCTGACAACTTCAACAACCTGGTTGCTTACTTCGAAGCTGCTACCGGCGCTGACGTTTCCTACGTCGGTTCTGACAGCTTTGAACAGCAGATCGTGATTGACGTCGAAGCCGGTTCGGCTCCGAACATCGCTGTGTTCCCGCAGCCGGGTCTGGCCGCTGTTCTGGCAAGCCAGGGCGCTCTGGTTCCGCTTGGTGATGATGCCAAACAGTGGGTTCTGGACAACTACGCGGCTGGTCAGTCCTGGGTTGATCTGGGCACCTACGACAACGCCGGCAACGGTGACGACTTCTTTGGTTTCTTCTTTAACGTGAACCTGAAGTCGCTGGTCTGGTACATCCCTGAGAACTTCGAAGATGCCGGTTACGAAGTACCGACAACGATGGAAGAGCTCAAGGCACTGACCGAACAGATGGTTGCTGACGGGGAAACCCCGTGGTGTATCGGTCTGGGTTCTGGTGCAGCTACCGGCTGGCCGGCAACCGACTGGGTCGAAGACCTGATGCTGCGCACCCAAGCACCTGAAGTTTACGATGCTTGGACCACCAACGAACTGCCGTTCAACTCGCCTGAAGTTGTTGGCGCGCTCGAAGAATTCGGTTGGTTCGCTAAGAACGACGCGTTCGTAGCTGGCGGCGCTGGTGCCGTTGCATCGACCGACTTCCGTGAATCGCCCAAAGGTATGTTCGACACCCCGCCGGCTTGCTACATGCACCGTCAGGCTTCGTTCATTCCGGCATTCTTCCCGGAAGGCACCGAAGTTGGTGTGGACGCAGACTTCTTCTACTTCCCGTCCTATGCTGACAAAGACCTCGGTAACCCGGTTCTGGGTGGCGGTACTTTGATGGCTATTACCGAAGATAGCGACGCAACCCGCGGCTTCATGGAATTCATTGAGCTTCCCTTCGCTCAAGAAGTCATGATGGCTCAGGGTGGCTTCCTCACACCGCACCTCGGTGTGAACAACGATACCTACGCATCGGCCGCACTGAAATCGCAGGGTGAAATCCTGCAAGGTGCAACCACGTTCCGTTTCGACGGTTCTGACCTGATGCCGGGCGCTGTTGGCGCAGGGTCCTTCTGGACCGGTATGGTTGACTTTGTTGGCGGTGAATCCGCTCAGTCCGTCGCAGATTCCATCCAGGAATCCTGGGACGCAATCAAGTAAGCGACACTAAAAGCTATGGGTAACCCGTTTTTCGGGTTACCCTTTTTTCGTATCTGATTGACTGGGAGGGAGAGATATGAACCCCGCACTACAAGGGCTACTTACAATTGCAATCGGTGTTGGCGGTTGCGTGGCTTATTTCTATCTCTCCAATGTTTTTCTGGATAAAGTCCTGTTTCCGGCCAAAGGCGAACACGCCGGACGGAACATTAATCGTGCCAGCATGGTGCGGCCTTGGCTATTCCTCGCGCCTGCGCTCATCGCTCTTGGCCTCTACCTTGCCTATCCGGTTGTTCAGACCTTGCTCCTCAGCCTGAGTGAACGCCTCCCCGGTGGTCGTTCGCAATACGTTGGTTTTGAAAACTACCGACGTATGATGGCCGAGGATAAATTCTGGGAAGCCATGCGCAACAATATGCTCTGGCTTGCAATCGTGCCCGCCGCGGCCACCGCGATCGGGTTGTTGGTTGCGCAGCTTACCGACCGGATCAAATGGGGCAGCTTTGCCAAATCGCTCATCTTTATGCCGATGGCGATTTCCTTTGTGGGCGCTGCGGTTATCTTCAAACTGATCTACGACGCCCGTCCGGTTGAACAGAACCAGATCGGTATCCTGAACGCGGTTTGGTTGCAGTTTGATGGCGGCTTTGGATCAATTCTGCTCCTCAAGGTGCTTCCCGCCCTGATCTTCCTCGCTTTCGGAGCGCTCGTGCTCTATGGCGCTTGGCTAGTCTTCCGGCCTATCATTCGGCCGGAACCGCACCACACCCGTAGTTTCTGGGTTAACCTGCTGCGACTGATCGGAACGGTATTGCTCGTCTGGTTTGGTGTTCTGGCACTCATGAATGTTGTGTCCATACTCGGGTCCCATCTGGGTTACGGTGAGCCGCAAACTTGGCTGACCATTCCGTTCTGGAACAACTTTTTCCTGATGGTGGTTTTGATCTGGATCCAGACAGGGTTTGCCATGGTGATCCTGTCGGCCGCATTGCGTGGTATTCCCGAAGAAACCATCGAGGCCGCGATTATCGATGGCGCCAACCCGTTCCAGATTTTCTTTAAAATCAAGGTGCCACAGATCATGGGGACGATCGTTGTGGTCTGGACCACGATCACTATCGTTGTTCTGAAAATCTTTGACATCGTGTTTGCGATGACGAACGGCCAGTGGGAAACGCAGGTTCTTGCCAACTACATGTATGACAAACTGTTCCGGTCGAATGATTGGGGCGTCGGCTCCGCTTCGGCGATGGTAATCATGCTGTTGGTGACGCCGATCCTTGTCTGGAACGTCTACAATGCCCGTAAGGAGATGCGCTGATGGATAACATTGCTGGTACCAAATCGTCGCTCTCATGGGCTGTCCATATTTCGGTCGTTCTCCTTGTTCTTCTTTGGATTTTCCCGACCGTTGGTCTGTTCGTTTCGTCCTTCCGGACAGTTGACCAGATTTCATCGACCGGCTGGTGGCGCGCGCTCTTTGCAACAGAGCAGAGCGAAACCCTCCGCACCGCTGACCCCGATGATTTCGCAATTCAGGCTGATGACGGCACATGGATTGTTGTCGGGAACCTTTTCGGTGAAGATGCTGACTCCCAGATTTCCACGTGGGGAACATCGTCGCGCGATATCGCTGCCTACACTGCAGGTGACACCGCTGACTTGGGTGACGGAGAGTTCATGACCGTTCAGGTCAACGGCGACTATGAATGGGTCAATGCCGAACAGCCGACAGGCCGCGGCCAGCGGGTGTTTGTGACGGCGCTTACGCCACCTCAGTTCACGCTCGATAACTATGACACCGTGTTGGGCAAAGGGGTTATCACCTCGATCCTGACGTATCTGGTGGCGTCTATCGGCGTTGGTATTGTGGCTGGTCTCTCGATGCGGGCACTCGCTCCGGGGCAGGCGAAGTTCGTCGGTATTGCGCTGGGTGTTGTGGTCTTCTTGGTCTTGTCGGTGGTCATGGGGCTGGGGACTGGCGAAGGCGGCGGACAAGCCTCTGACGACATGGCCAAAGCGTTCTTCAACACGCTGACCGTGACCATTCCCGCAACGATCATCCCGATCACCATCGCGGCCTTTGCGGCCTATGCGCTGGCGTGGATGGATTTCCCGGGTAGGGCGCTGCTGATCGCGGTTATCGTCGGCCTCTTGGTGGTTCCGCTCCAACTCGCCTTGATCCCGTTGTTGCGTTTGCACCTGAATGTCGGGATCGGCAAAGGTTACCTTGGCGTATGGATGGCGCACACCGGTTTCGGGATGCCGCTGGCGATTTATCTGCTGCGGAACTACATGGCTGGTTTGCCGCGTGACATCATTGAAAACGCCCGCGTTGATGGCGCGACCGATTTTCAGATTTTCACCCGTATTATCCTGCCGCTGTCGTTCCCTGCGCTCGCGTCCTTTGCGATTTTCCAATTCCTCTGGACTTGGAACGACCTTCTTGTTGCGCTTGTGTTCCTGATCGACAGTTCGGGTGACACCACCGTGATGACGCGCCAGATTGTCGAACTGCTCGGCACGCGGGGCGGTAACTGGGAAATTCTGGCAACGGCGGCCTTTGTGTCGATTTCGGTGCCGCTAATTGTCTTCTTTGCGATGCAAAAATACCTCGTGCGGGGGCTCCTCGCCGGGTCTGTGAAATAAGGAACTGAGCATGAACCGGGCACCTATTGTGTCAAATGCTGCGGACCATGATTGGTGGCGTGGGGCTGTAATCTATCAGATTTACCCGCGCAGCTATCAGGACAGCAACGGCGACGGGATCGGAGATCTTCTGGGGATCGTCCAGCGCCTTCCGTATATCGCGTCACTTGGTGTCGATGCGATCTGGATCTCCCCGTTCTTCACCTCGCCGATGAAGGACTTTGGATATGACGTGTCGGACTATTGCGACGTCGATCCGATGTTCGGCTCTCTTGCCGATTTTGACAGTGTGATTGAAACCGCGCATAGCCTTGGCGTGCGGGTGATGATCGATCTTGTTCTGTCGCATACTTCGGACAAACATCCGTGGTTCGACGAAAGCCGCCAAAACCGCGACAACCCGAAATCCGATTGGTACGTCTGGGCCGACCCAAAGCCGGACGGCACGCCACCAACCAATTGGCTGTCGATCTTTGGCGGGTCTGCGTGGCACTGGGATGCACGTCGCGAACAGTACTACCTGCACAACTTCCTTGTCGAACAGCCGGACCTGAACTTCCATACGCCTGCGGTTCAGGATGCTTTGTTGGATGTAGCGCGGTTCTGGCTCGAACGCGGTGTGGACGGGTTCCGTCTGGATACCATCAATTTCTACATGCATGACGATCAGCTCCGCGACAATCCGGCGCTTCCGCCCGAGGAACGCAACGCGACCATCGCGCCGTCCGTGAACCCTTATAACCACCAGCAACACCTCTACGACAAAAACCACCCGAAGAACGAAGACTTCCTTCGCAAACTTCGCGCGGTGATGGAGCCGTTCGGGGCAGCCGCCGTGGGTGAGGTGGGTGATGCACAGCGCGGTCTTGAGATCATGGGTGAATACACCCGTGGCGATGACCTGATGCAGATGTGCTATGCCTTCGAACTCCTGTCCGGAGATCGTCCGACCGCACAGTATATCGCCGACGTGATGCACCGCGTGGACGAGGTTGCGGCGGACGGTTGGGCCTGCTGGGCTTATTCGAACCATGACGTTGTGCGGCATGTGTCGCGCTGGCACCTGAACACGGCAGCAGCACGTCTGTTCACTACAATGATGATGTGCCTGCGCGGATCGGTCTGCATTTATCAGGGCGAGGAATTGGGCCTGCCCGAAGCCGACGTCGCGTTCGAGGACCTGCAAGACCCATACGGCATTGAATTCTGGCCGGAATTCAAAGGCCGCGATGGGTGCCGGACACCGATGGTTTGGGAACAAGACAACATGAACGGCGGTTTCTCTGGTGGCAAACCGTGGTTGCCTGTGACCAGCGAACACCTTGCTCTGGCGGTAACGACGCAAGAGCACCTTCCCGGAGCGTTGATCCATCACTACCGCAAGGCAATTGCGTTCCGGCATGCCAATGACGTCCTGAAAAAAGGCGCGGCAAGCCCGATGGAAGTGAACGGAAACATTTTGAGTTTCACGCGCAACCTCGGAGACATTACGATCTTCTGTGCGTTTAACGTGAGCGATACCCCGACAGAGATGGCAATTCCCGAAGGGGATTGGCACGGTATCGGAGGAGAGTTGGGCAGTGCCCATGTCGGATCAGATGGTAAAGTCCATTTGGGGCCGTGGCAGCCGTTTATGACGCTGCGCAAGGGATAAAGGGAGAATGAGCGAATGACCGATCTGAAACTGACCGATGTAGGAAAGACCTACGGAGGCGGGGTCGAGGTTCTCAAGAACATCAATCTCGATATCAAAGAAGGCGAACTGATCGTTTTCGTCGGCCCTTCGGGCTGCGGGAAATCGACCCTGTTGCGCATGATTGCCGGCCTGGAATCGATTACCGGTGGCGAGGTGCTGATCGACGACAAGGTGGTCAACCACCTGCCGCCCAAGGTGCGCGATATCGCGATGGTCTTCCAGAACTACGCCCTCTACCCCCATATGACGGTCGCCCAGAACATGGGATTCGCCCTCAAGCTCCGCCGCACCG
>JBNKUW010000052.1:0-15347 GCA_050298835.1 Marivivens sp. | reverse complement strand
ACCTCGCACCGGCAGAACTGACCATTCATCAAGGCGATGACATGGGGCGGCCGTCGCTGATCCGTGCGACTTCGGATGGTCAGTCTGTGAAAATTAGCGGGACGGCTGTGCGGACGATGGCAGGTCAGTTGGTGTAAATTCTATTCCGTTTGATCAAATTCCCCGCTATCCCTCTGTTAGCGAAAACAGGGGACATTCATGGAAAACTTGCGCGGCGCTATGCTGATGATGGCTTCGATGGCCGGATTTGCCCTTGAAGACACAAGTATTAAGCTCGCTTCGGCCAACGGAGTTCCGACCGGACAGATTCTGGCGATCCTCGGATTTCTGGGCATGTTGGTCTATTGGGCTTTCATGGTTCGCAAAAACATTCCGATGTTTTCCAGACAGTTGATTGAACGCGGTGTCATCGTTCGTAACTTAGGCGAATTTATCGGCACCGGCAGCTACGTAATTGCTTTTACAACGGGCGCATTGTCGTCTGCTGCGGCAGTGCAACAGGCGCTCCCTTTGGTTGTGACTATGGGGGCTGCGATTTTTCTGGGTCAGCATGTCGGCTGGCGTCGTTGGATTGCAATCGGAGTAGGTTTCATCGGCGTTTTGCTGGTCATTCAACCGGGTAGCGCAAATTTCGATCCGGTCATGATCTTGGCACTAATCTCTATGTTGTTCATGGCGATGCGTGATGTTCAAACCCGCGCGATCAGGGACCACATTCATTCCCTTCAAATGGCTGCTTGGGGGTTTATGACAATCATCCCGCTGGGGATCGTTGTGATGATCTTTCAAGGCACGTCGCCCGTTTGGCCCAGCATGCTTCAGTGGGGATTCATCATCGGAGCGGTCATTATCGGCACAGGTGCCTATTACCTGTTGATCGCCGCGTCCCGTATCGGCGACATGGCCGTGATAACGCCCTTCCGTTACACGCGGATCATCTTTGCGCTCGTCATCGGTGTTCTGGTGTTTGGCGAAGGCGATAAACTCAATACGATGATGATGGTCGGCGTTCTTATCATCATTACATCGGGGATTTATACGTTCTATCGTGAATCCCGTGCTCGACGCGCTTCCCCTTCGTAAGGATGAGGTCTATAGAGCAGGCGAAACCTCGTTACATTTCAAAACAGGACATGTCCCATGAGCATCATCATCGACATCCACGCCCGCGAAATCCTCGACAGCCGTGGCAACCCCACAGTCGAAGTAGATGTAACCCTCGAAGACGGCACATTGGGCCGCGCTGCGGTTCCCTCGGGTGCATCGACTGGCGCCCACGAAGCCGTTGAAAAGCGTGATGGCGACAAATCCCGCTACCTCGGCAAAGGCGTTCTTGAGGCGGTTGCCGCAGTGAACGGTGAAATCGCCGAAGCGCTTGTTGGCTACGATGCCTTGGAACAGGAAGAAATCGATCAGGCCATGATCGAGCTTGATGGCACTGCAAACAAAGGCCGCCTTGGTGCGAACGCGATCCTTGGTGTGTCGCTTGCCGTTGCCAAAGCCGCTGCGGACTACACCGGTCAACCGCTCTACCGCTATGTTGGTGGCACCTCTGCCCGCGTTCTGCCGGTTCCGATGATGAACATCATCAACGGCGGCGAACACGCAGATAACCCGATCGACATTCAGGAATTCATGATCATGCCGGTTTCGGCAACGTCGATCCGTGAAGCGGTCCGCATGGGTTCGGAAATCTTCCACACCCTGAAGAAAGAGCTTTCTGCTGCTGGCTACAATACCGGTATCGGTGATGAGGGCGGTTTTGCTCCGGCTCTGGAATCGACCCGCATCGCGCTCGACTTCGTTCTCAAAGCGATTGAAAAAGCAGGCTACAAGCCGGGTGAAGACGTTTACCTCGCTCTCGACTGCGCTTCGACCGAGTATTACGAAAACGGCAAGTACGAAATGAAGGGCGAAGGCAAATCGCTGACGTCTGACGAAAACGTTGCCTACCTGACCGAACTGGTGAACGACTACCCGATCATCTCAATCGAAGACGGTATGGCCGAGGATGACTGGGACGGGTGGGCCAAACTCACCGCCGCAATCGGTGATCGCGTGCAGCTCGTCGGTGACGATCTCTTTGTGACCAACCCAGAGCGTCTGGCAGACGGTATCTCGCAAGGTGTTGCGAACTCCATGCTCGTCAAAGTGAACCAGATCGGTTCGCTGTCGGAAACGCTCAAAGCTGTCGATATGGCCCACCGCGCCCGCTACACCAACGTAATGTCGCACCGCTCGGGTGAAACCGAAGACGCAACCATCGCAGACCTCGCCGTAGCAACCAACTGTGGCCAGATCAAAACCGGCTCCCTGTCGCGTTCGGACCGTTTGGCAAAATACAACCAGCTGATCCGTATCGAAGAGATGCTGGGCGCAACTGCGGAATACGCAGGTCGTTCGATCCTGAAATAATCCGGCCTATCGCCGTAGTTTTACAAAGCCCTGCCCGTGCTGGCGGGGCTTTTCTTTTGAGTATTTGCGGAAAGATGAAAAGACGTTTGCGCATCTGAAATCTTGCTCAAGACTTTGATGGTGGCGTTCGCTGCCTCTTTCCTGCTTGCAGTCCTATCAAGGACTGGTCACCATCTCCCCATGCAAACAGCCGATCAAATCATCCGCCAGCTCGACCTCGCTCCGCATCCGGAAGGCGGGCATTATCGCCAGACGTGGATCGCAGACGGGGATGGCCGTCCTTCGGGCACTTGTATCTATTTCCTTCTCAAAGCAAACGAGCGGAGCCATTGGCATCGTGTGGATGCAACGGAAATCTGGCACTTTTATGCGGGGGCACCAATTGTTCTTTCGCTATCCGCGACAGATGACGGACCGGCCAAAGACCATACGCTCGGTCCTGATGTTCTATCCGGTCAAACTCCGCAAGTTATCGTGCCCAAAGACCATTGGCAGAGCGCGCGAACGACCGGTGATTGGACGCTCGTTGGATGCACCGTCTCTCCGGCATTTTTGTTTGACGGGTTTACGCTTGCCCCGCCGGAGTTCGACATCCCGCGCATCGACTGACATCCCGTCACTCAGAGAACCCTTGGGATTCTGCGTCGATTGATCTACTTGCGATTTCTGCGCGGATCGGGTCATGTTCGCGGCGAACGGTCCAAGTGTCCCGTAAAGACTTTGAAGGATTTCAATATGAACACGACCTATCAATCGGCTCATGAAGAACTGCATTACATTGACCGCGCTGGTTGGTTGCGCGCGGCGGTCCTCGGGGCAAATGATGGGATTGTGTCTGTATCGTCGCTTATCGTCGGTGTTGCTGCTGCGAACCCCGGTCCAGCCGCGATCCTTCTGGCCGGAGGTGCCGGCCTAGCGGCTGGTGCGATGTCGATGGCGGCGGGCGAATACGTTTCGGTCAGTTCCCAGTCCGATATCGAACGGGCAGATATCGAACGCGAGGAACAAGCGCTTCTTGAACATCCCGAAGCCGAAGAAGCCGAACTGGCGTCCATCTTTGAAGCCCGCGGTCTGAGCAAAGACACGGCAGCGCTGGTTGCGCGTGAGCTAAGTGAGAAAGACGCGCTTGGCGCTCACGTCCGTGAAGAGCTTGGCTTGTCCGAGGTCCACGCTGCAAACCCCCTTCAGGCTGCGTTGGCTTCGGGGCTTACTTTTTCCGCTGCTGCGGCCATTCCGGTAATCGCCGCGGTTATCGCCCCGTCCGGTACTGTCATTCCTGTCGTCGTGATCGTGACACTTATCGCCCTTGCCGCGCTTGGCGCGATCGGGGCCCGCGCGGGTGGTGCGCGCCTACTTCCGGCAACGCTGCGTGTGTTGTTCTGGGGGGCTGCTGCAATGGCGATCACCGCAGGCGTCGGCCATCTTTTCGGCATAAGTGTCTAGCCCTTGGACAGAGCGTCACTTGAACCATTCATTGGGTAAGTGGCGCACCCTAGAGGATTCGAACCTCTGGCCTCTGCCTTCGGAGGGCAGCGCTCTATCCAGCTGAGCTATGGGTGCCTGATGGGTTCTATAGCCGTGCGGCGCGGCCCCTGCAATGCGAAATCTGAGTGAAATTGGACAGGAAATTCCTGTCCGTTTCCAGTTAGCCAAAGAGTTCGTGACAGAACTCCAATGCGTCAACCAATGCGTCGACCTCATCCTTGGTGTTGTACATCCCGAATGAGGCGCGGCAGGTCGCCCCGACCCCCATATGGTCAAGCAACGGCATCGCACAATGCGTTCCCGCACGCACCGCAACACCCTTTTTGTCGAGCACGGTCGAAATGTCATGCGCGTGCGCCGGACCGTCCAACGTGAAGGAGAAGATCGCCGCCTTATGCGCCGGATTGCCTTGCAGATTTAGCCAGTTTAGCCCACGAAGGCGTTCGTTTGCATAGGCGGTCAACTCTGCCTCATGAGCCGCGACATTCTCCATGCCGATGCCCATCAGGTATTCAAGTGCCACACCCATCCCGATGGTCTGAACGATGCCCGGTGTACCGGCTTCGAATTTCATCGGCGGGTCGTTGTAAGTCACGGTATCACGGGACACTTCACGGATCATATCGCCGCCACCCATAAAGGGCTGCATTTCCGCCTGCCGCTCTGCACGAACATAGATCGCGCCGGATCCTGATGGACCATAGAGTTTGTGGCCCGTGATCGGGTAAAAATCGACGCCCATATCCTGCAGGTCCACCGGTCCATGAACAGCGCCTTGCGAGCCGTCTACCACTACCGGAACACCCTTTTCGTGCGCACCGTGGCAGATGGTCTTTACATCAACCATTGTGCCGAGCACGTTGGAGCATTGCGTCACCGCGACCAGCTTGGTCTTGGGGCTGATGGCATCAATCACCGCTTGAGGATCAAGGTTTCCGTCGGCATCAGGTTCGACCCATTTCAGCACGACGCCCTGACGTTCACGCAGGAAATGCCACGGAACGATATTGGCGTGATGCTCTAGCACAGACAGGACGATTTCATCCCCTGCCTGCATCCGCGGCGCGGCCCAGGCGTAGGCGACCATGTTGATCCCCTCGGTTGTGCCCGAGTTGAGGATAATTTCATCTTCGCTTTTGGCGTTGAGGAACTTTGCAACGATCCCACGCACGCCCTCGTACCGCTCGGTCGAGATATTCGACAGATAGTGCAAACCACGGTGAACGTTGGCGTATTCTTCGGCGTATGCACGGGTGATTGCGTCAATCACAACTTGCGGCTTTTGCGCAGAGGCCCCGTTGTCCAGATAGACCAAGGGTTTGTTGTTGACCTTGCGCGCAAGGATCGGGAAATCCTCGCGTATGGCGTTTACGTCAAACATCTCAGGCTCCCTTTTCGGCCTCGAACAACGTCAGCATCCAGATGGCCGCAAAGCCGACCAACCACAGAAGCCCGATAACAGAGGTCGCAGCGACCTCACCGTTAAAACCACGCAACAAACCGTAAAACAACGCGGCGGGCGCCGTCGCGAGAAGCGACCAGAACAACGACAGCCGTGCCCCGTAAAAACCACCTTTGCCGCCAACGGCTTTGGCGATCAGGTGAGAAACGGCGCTGAGCCCGTAAAAAAACAACGGGGCGATGAATATCCAGAGGAACAACGCGCCGGTAATCTGTTCTTTGGCGCTGAGCCCTTCAAGCTTTTCCAAACGCGCCGCATAGGGCCAGGTCGCCACGAAGTTCAGGAAGCACCCGCCCATCAGATAGGCAAGCGCACGGTCTTCGCGGTGTCCCAACCGAAGCAGCCCGTCCATCACCGCACGCGGGCGCACCCAAGTACGGAGCATATTCTTGTAGACACTCACCGGCGGCGATCCAACCAAGCTTCGAGACGGTCGTGAAGTTCTTCACGCAGACCTTCGTCTTCGATTTCGTCCAGCGCTTCGGCAAGAAACGACAAGGTCAGCATGTCGGTTGCTTGCTTGAGCGGAACACCACGCGATCGCAGGTAATACAGCGCCTTGTCATCAATCGCACCGCAGGTCGACCCGTGTGAACAGGCAACGTCATCAGCGTAGATTTCAAGCTCTGGCTTGGCGAGGAAATTGCTGTCGTCATCCAAAAGCAGACCTTGGGAAATTTGATATCCGTCAGTCTTTTGCGCGCCTTCCTTAACGAGGATCTTCCCTTGGAACACGCCCGTTGCACCGTTGCGCAGAACCTTCTTGAACACCTGACGGCTTTCACAACGTTCAGCATCATGGGTGATGAACACGGTGTCGTCGTGGTGAAAATCTCGACCATCACCAAGGCAGGCACCAGCGATATGCGCTTTTGCGTCGTCACCAGTCAGTTCAATAACGCATTCGTTGCGGGTCAACACGCCGTTGACCGTCATCGTAAAGCTTTTGAACAACGACCCTGTCCCCAACCGCGCGAACAGTCCGGTTACGGCGCGACGTTCATGATCACGACCTTGGGTGCGAACGTGGTGGAACTCTGCATTGTCGGCGATTTCGACTTCCATCGCCTTGTTCAGACGCGCAGCGGCCGGTCCGTTTTCCAATACGGTGAGAGAAGCGCCCTCTTCCACCTTCACAATATTGTGGAGCTTTACGTCAGAAGTCTCTGATTTATGAAGATAAACCAGATTGATCGGACGCGTGACACGACCCGTCGCACGGATCACAACGCCATCTGCAGCAAAAGCGGTATTCAATGCAGCCATCGGGCGTTCAACCGGCGTCTGCGCTGCCTTTTCCAACTTCCCAAAGAGGTCCTTGGCCCAGTGGATATCGGCGTTTTGAACATTTGCCAGACGCTCGATTTCCACCCCATCCATGCTCAGGTCATCGGATGCTTCTGCGTCAAACACACCATCGACAAAGACAATCCGAAGACGGTCAATCCCGTCGAACATCGGAAGCTCGTCCGTTTCAAACAATGCAGCCGGATTTGGTTCAATGGACGTCAGAGTGGTCGGGTTGGTATAGCGCCAGTATTCATCCCGACGGACCGGCAGGCCCATTGATGACACACGCGCCAGAGCGTCCTGACGGGCTTCGTTCGCCCAACCTGCCCCCTCGGGCAAGGTCAGAGCGGAAAGATGCGCCTCAGTGGCGTCCGCTTTGATCTTGGGCAAGGCCATTACGCGATCTCCGCCAGAATATCGGCATAACCGTTGTGTTCTACTTCCAGAGCGAGCTCCGGACCACCGGTTTTCACGATGCGGCCTTTGGCCATGATGTGCACGACGTCCGGTTTGATGTGATCCAAGAGACGCTGGTAGTGCGTGATGACAAGGAAGGACCGGCCTTCGCTCCGAAGTGCATTCACGCCTTCGGACACCAGTTTCATCGCATCAACGTCAAGACCGGAGTCCGTTTCGTCGAGGATGCACATTTTTGGTTCGAGCATCGCCATCTGGAGGATCTCGTTCCGCTTTTTCTCACCACCCGAGAAACCGACGTTCACAGGACGTTTGAGCATATCGGCATCGATTTTCAGCGTCTTCGCTTTTTCGCGAACAATCTTGAGGAACTCGGCACCGGAGAGTTCGTCTTCGCCACGTGCCTTGCGCTGTGCGTTCACGGCGGTCCGCAGGAAGGTCATGTTGCCAACGCCCGGAATTTCAACCGGATACTGGAACGCGAGGAACAGGCCGGCTGCCGCACGCTCTTCCGGCTCAAGATCGAGAAGGTCCATACCTTCGAGCGATGCGCTGCCATCGGTAACTTCGTACCCGTCGCGGCCCGACAGGACGTAGGACAAAGTCGATTTACCAGAGCCGTTCGGCCCCATGATTGCGTGTACCTTGCCAGCTTCGACGGTCAGATCGACGCCTTTGAGGATCTGCTTGTCTTCGTCTTCAAGTTTGACGTGCAGGTTTTTGATTTCCAGCATATTTTCTCCTTCGGGCCCGAGTGCAGCGTGGCCCTGTTTGTTCATTCCGGCGCGATTTCACGCCGCTAAATTCAATCCAGCACCACCGCAGTGCCCGAGGCCGTGACCATCAGCATCTGGTTGATGACTTCATAATCCAGATCGACGCCGACAATCGCGGTCGCCCCGACTTCTGCCGCGCGCTCTTCCATTTCGACCAGAGCGGTCTTGCGCGCCTTGGCGAGTTCCTGTTCATAAGCCCCGGACCGGCCACCGATCACATCACGGATGTTGGCAAAGAGATCACGGAAGATATTCGCGCCAAGAATGGCCTCTCCTGTAACGATGCCCCGATACTCGGTGATCTTGCGGCCTTCGATAGACGGTGTGGTGGTAACGATCATAGGTTGATACCTTTCCCGAAACTGTTTCGTTTCACATCATTTTCGCGGAATATTCTGTTCTGGCGCACTGCCTTCACAGCAGCAAACGCCCTACCGTCACGCGACGGAAGAGCGTTCGAAAGCCCGATCTGCGTTTCGCTTACTGGCGTTCGGAATCCATAACGATCCGTGTTGGCCGGAGGGTTTCCAGCCTGCCCGCCGGTTCGCTGCCAATGTCCAGGTTTTGCGGAACCGCTTCCGGATCCCAGACGTAGGATACCCCACGATATAGGAAGGAGTTCGGTTCCGTTCCGACGATCACCTCTCTGGTCCAGTCCGGTGAAAACACCACGCTGAACTGGTCGGGATACCAATGCACCAAATTGTGCATGGTGACGACCATTGCAATCACTCCCGCGGTCTGGACGGCTTTGAATTCCTTGCCCTCGAGCCGGAAAAAGCCCCAAAGAATGATACCGACGGCAAAGGATATCGCCCCGTCCATTACCATGTAGAGGCCTGCGTCCTCTCCGGTGACACCGCCCATTCCCAGATGAAACCGGATGTAGCGGGCGACGAACACCGTCACCATCCCCAAGAGAAATGCCGCCACAAACTGCATCGGATACCAGATGTTTTCCCGCCAGTCGTTCAATTTGACCGGTTGGACGTCCGGACGCGTCTGTGAAATCCGTGCAATCCGTTGTTGAAACGCGAAGTTTTGTTCCGTTCGGCTCATAATATGCCCAGTCCTCGTTACTCGTATAACGAGAGACTTGCACCAAATCTGGACGGGATTTTGGCATCATTCGTGCTATGGTTGGGCAAGAACCCACCATTTCACACGAATATGAGAAATCCGTTTCCTGTTCCGGTGCGCGCGACATGGTTTTAGCCAACGCTCCCTTCCAGAGAGATCGCAACAAGCTGCTGTGCTTCCATGGCAAACTCCATCGGCAGCGCTTGTAGAACATCCTTACAGAACCCGTTCACAACCAGCGCGACGGCCTCTTCTTCGTCCATGCCACGCTGGCGGCAATAGAAGAGCTGTTCGTCATCCACTTTTGAGGTGGTCGCTTCGTGTTCCACGCGAGACGAGTTGTTCTTAACCTCGATATAAGGAACGGTGTGCGCCCCGCATTTATCGCCGATCAGAAGACTGTCACACTGCGTATAGTTCCGGCTGTCTTTGGCTTTGGGGTGCATAGAGACCAGACCACGATAGGTGTTCTGCGCCTTGCCCGCGCTGATGCCTTTGGACACGATCCGGCTCTTGGTGTTTTTACCAAGGTGAACCATTTTCGTTCCGGTATCAGCCTGCTGGTAGTTGTTCGCGATGGCGATCGAATAGAATTCGCCTTGGGATTCATTGCCACGCAGAATGCAGGACGGGTATTTCCACGTCACAGCCGAGCCGGTTTCCACCTGCGTCCACATCACCTTGGACCGGTCGCCACGGCAGTCCGCACGTTTGGTGACAAAGTTATAAATGCCGCCCTTGCCGTTCTCATCGCCCGGATACCAGTTCTGAACGGTGGAGTATTTCACCTCGGCATCTTCTTCGACGATGATTTCAACCACCGCCGCGTGGAGCTGCGCGGTATCGCGTTTCGGCGCGGTACAGCCCTCAAGGTAGGACACATAGGATCCTTTGTCCGCGATGATCAGCGTCCGTTCGAACTGACCGGTGTTTTCCGCATTGATCCGGAAATAGGTCGAAAGCTCCATCGGGCAGCGCGTGTTCGGCGGCACGTAAACAAACGACCCGTCCGAGAACACGGCAGAGTTCAACGTCGCGTAGAAATTGTCCGTCGCAGGCACGACCGAACCAAGGTACTTCTTAACCAGTTCGGGGTGGTTTTTGATCGCTTCGGAGATCGAGCAGAAAATGACGCCAGCCTTTTCCAGTTCTTTCTTGAACGTGGTTCCGACCGAAACGGAGTCAAACACCGCATCGACGGCGACTTTGCGTTCGCCCTCTTTGTAGTCCTCCGCCCCCTCGACACCGGCAAGGATCATCTGTTCCTTCAACGGAATGCCAAGTTTTTTATAGGTTTCAAGCAGCTTGGGATCGACATCGTCCAGCGATTTGGGTTTTTCCACCATGCTCTTGGGGCGGGCATAGTAGTACTGTTCCTGAAAATCGATTTCGGGATAGTTGACCATGGCCCATTTGGGTTCTGTCATGGTTTCCCAGCGCTCAAAGGCCTGCAAACGCCATTCGGTCATCCACTCGGGTTCTTCGTTTTTGCCGGAAATCAGACGGACGATATCGGGGGACACACCTTTGGGGGCGTATTCCATCTCGATATCGGTTTCCCAACCGTATTTATAGTTGCCCGAAAGCTTGGAAACGGCGTCCACCGTATCCTGATCGACACCGTCTTTGACGTCTGGTTGGTCCATTGCAGCCATGTCCAATCCTCTCTTACGCAGCGCGTGCGCGCATTTTTTTGTAGCGGTCGATCCAGGCGTCAGCGTATGCCATCACCTCTTCGTCCGTCGTTTCCAATCCAAGGGATACCCGCGTCGCGCACGCGGCTTCACCCTCGTCAAATCCCATGGCGCGCAAAACCTTGCTCGCCTTTACCTTGCCCGATGAACAGGCAGAGCCCGCAGAGATCGCAAAACCGGCAAGGTCCATCGCCATCACTTGCGTTTCGCCCTTCCAGCCGGATGTCACATAGCAGGACGTATTCGGCAAGCGGTCAACGCTATTCCCGACAAAAATAGTTTCCGGAGCAGCTTCTGCAATACGTAACTCGAGTTTATTGCGTCTTTCCGCGACGGCATCCCAGCGTCCTTCGCTCAAATCCACCTGCGCCGCGACTGCGGCAGCGGCAAATCCTGCAATTCCGATCAGGTTTTCGGTTCCGGCACGTCGGCCCATTTCCTGACCGCCACCTTTTAACCGTGCAGAAAGGTCATACCCCTGCGGAATGATCAGAACGCCCACGCCCTTTGGCCCGCCGATTTTGTGGGCGGAAGCAAAGACCATCTCAACTCCGGCCCAGCTATAGGCAAATGGGACCTTGCCAAACCCTTGGGTCACATCAGACACAGCCAGTCCATCAGGCAGGGTTTGCAGCACCCCGCTTTCTGAATTGGCCAGTTGCAGCGTCGCCTCTGATGGTTTGTCGATCGTCACGATCCCGTTGTGATCTACCGGCAAGTCATCCGTGACCCATGACCCTATTGCGTCATGTTCAACACCAGATCCTTTGATCCCGCGCCCTTCCAGAGCCAGCGCCGCCGCCTCGGTCGAACCCGACACGAAAACAAGATCGGCGTTTCCTGCACCGAATGCTTCGGCAATCTGCTGGCGGCACCGTTCGAGCAAACCCTTCGCGGCCCGTCCTTCGCTGTGCACCGAAGACGGATTCCCGATGACATCCATCGCCGCGATCATTGCCTCTCGGGCCTCGGCCCGAACAGGAGTTGTCGCATTATGATCCAGATAGACGCGGCTCATCAGATGGTCATTCGTCTACGACTTCGAAAAATGCCGGAATTGCCGGACAAGGAACCAAGCCGTTTTCGACCACATCGGACAAACGGGTCTGATGCAGGAAAACAAAAACATGGGCAGAGAGGCCTTCCCACAAACGGTTGGTCAGGGATTGCGCTCTGGTGCCGGATGCTCCGCCTGATGCGCCTGCCCCTTTGTGCATGGCGCTTACGGTTTCATCGACGGCCGTTAGAATATCCGAAATACGGATTTCAGAGGCCGGACGGGCGAGTTTGTACCCACCACCAGGACCGCGCACAGAAAACACCAAACCTTCACGGCGGAGTTTCACGAAAAGCTGTTCAAGATAGGCCAAAGAAATGTCCTGACGTTCGGAAATCTCGGCCAAGGAGACCAAAGATCCGTCGGGCTGAAGTGACAAATCAGCAAGCGCAACCACCGCATATCGACCTTTGGTACTCAGCTTCATCGTCTTTTTCCGCCCTCAAACCAGCATATGATAGCAATAACATTGACGTAGGCGGCCCGTGTCATTAACTCGAACTCAGCCATCAAGACGTCCTGTCTTGTATTTAGAATCTTTCTAAGGTGCCCGAGAATAATAGTCAAGAATTCCCGGCGCCTCGACTAACGTGCAGGGAGCACCATGCCCGAAGTGATTTTCCCCGGCCCTGATGGCCGGCTTGAAGGCCGCTACCACCCGCAAAAAGACCGCGACGCGCCGATTGCAATTATTCTGCATCCGCACCCGCAGTTCGGTGGAACGATGAACAACCGTGTGGTCTATAACCTCCACTATGCGTTCCATAAACTCGGCTTTACGGTCCTGCGGTTCAACTTCCGTGGGGTTGGTCGTTCGCAAGGCGAATACGATCAGGGTATCGGCGAATTGTCCGACGCGGCGTCCGCACTCGATTACCTGCAGTCGATGAACGCTGGTGCAAAGCACTGCTGGGTCGCCGGTTTCTCCTTCGGGGCATGGATCGGTATGCAACTTCTGATGCGTCGTCCGGAAATCACCGGCTTTATCTCGGTTGCTCCGCCCGCCAACATGTATGACTTCAGCTTCCTTGCACCCTGCCCGTCATCGGGTTTGATTATCAACGGTTCGGCTGACCGTGTGGCACCGCCCGCAGATACCGAAGCGCTGGTAAACAAGCTTCACGAACAGAAGGGCATCACCATCACTCATGAGGTGATCAACGGTGCAGGCCACTTCTTTGAAGAGCCGCACATGGATACCATGATCGGTTCAGTAGAAAGCTACGTCGCTCGTCGTCTGACAGAGAATACGCGCTGATCCATGGGACTTCTCGACGAGATGGCCGACGATCTGGCAATGCAAGCACTCGCGGACGAAGCCCGCTCCGGTGACGAGTTGATCGTCAAAGAGGTGGGTGAAATCCTCGGGTCGTCTTCGCAGACCCTGCAAGAGGCCTACAATACCGCGATCCGCGTGCGACGTGCAGAGGCACGCGCGCGCGCATTGCTAAACGAACGCAAGGCAAAGTTCGAAGCAACTAAAAACTAGGACAGCGACGGGTATCCCGTCGCGTTCATTCCGGGTGCACAGGCCAACGGGTCGATAGATCGTCCAGACCGGCCTGTATGAGCTCTTTCAGAACCCCGATATCAATCTTCCCCAAACGTCCGAGATACAGGCAGGATTTTCCCTTTTTGTGTGGTCCCAACCGTTCGAGGATATGACCGAAATCCGTGTAGCCAGGCATGATATAGACAACCATGTTTGCTTTTCGCGGTGAAAACCCTGTCGCCAGAAAACGTCCAGACCGTCCGCTTTCGTAAGTGTAGTCATAGGCACCATAGCCGACAATTGTGTCCCCCCACATCTGGGGCTGCCATCCTGTAACCTCTTGAAAAATTTGGTCCAGCAGCTTTGCGTCCTCTCGTCGGCCGCTATGTTCGACAGCCTCAAGAAAGGATGACACAGAATAATGTGTGGGCACGGTCTTGTTCATGAAGGAAACTCCTTGCACCGGATCAAGCTCGAGACCACGTTAGCCATATGATTCAAAACAATCCATTCCTTGCACGGCAGCTCGACTTTTTGGTCGAAGTGGACAGGCTCAAATCAATTGAGCGGGCGAACCTGATCCTGTCTTGTGACCGCCCTGAAAACAGTGCCGAACACAGTTGGCACCTTGCGGTCTATGCGCTGATTTTTGGCTGGGACGCACCGTCCGATGTGGACGTTGATCGCGCCATTGCGATGCTCCTGCTCCATGACATTGTTGAAATCGACGCGGGCGATCACCCGATCCATCTGGATTTCGATCCGGCCGAGATTGAGGCCGCAGAACGTCGCGCGGCAGACCGGATTTTCGGCATTCTCCCGACGGATCAGGCAGCAGAGTTCAACGCAATCTGGACAGAGTTTGAAGCCAACGAAACACCGACAGCACAGTTTGCCAAATGCCTTGATGTGGCGCATCCGATGTTCCAAACGCTCTACGGTGCTGCTCCCGATCCTACTCATATAGAAATCGTTCGGAAGAACGTCGGATCAGGTCGTGCACGGCAGTTGTCCGAACATTGGATCGAGGCGTATGACCACGGTTTGTCACTGCTCTCGGGCAGCCCGACTGCCGCTTCAGCGGAATTCCTTGCCCGTCTGACGTTCCTGAATGAAGCCTGTGCGCTGAAATCCGTCTACCGTGCGACGAAACTTTGTGACGAATCCCGACGGGAAAACTCGGGTGAACATAGCTGGCATATCGCACTCTATGCGCTGACCTTGGCCGATCAGGCACGCGCTGACGTGGACATCACCCGAGTGATCCGGATGCTCCTGATCCATGACCTTGTTGAAATCGACGTGGGCGACGTGCCGATCCATTCCGCGGGTGGCAAGGCACACCACAGCGAAGACACCCAAGCCGCTGAGGCCCGTGCGGCTGATCGATTGTTCGGTCTCCTTCCTACCGATCAAGGCGCACACCTTCGCGCCCTCTGGGATGAATTCGAAGCCGTCGAAACACCGGATGCCGTTTTCGCAAAGTCGCTGGACCGCGTGCAGCCGCTTGCCGCTAACCTTGAAGGCGATGGCGGGTCGTGGACCGAATATAACGTAACCTATGACCAGCTTGTCGGTCGGGTCGGTGAAAAGATCGAACGCGGAGCCCCTACCCTCTGGGCGGAAATCGATACACGTATTCGCGCGCATCCTTGGTTTGCCCGACAATTTGACTGATTGTCGTTCTATAAACAGACCGAATGGCAGGGACGTGCTATCGTTTCGGTGATCAGTTGAATTCTGATGCACTAAACTGTGCATACTACTGCATACCATTGTATGCCGTTTATTCCTCTGCTATATGATCACCAACTTTAGCTGCACACCGATACCGGAGAGACCCAATGACCAAGATCAAGGTAGAAAACCCTATCGTCGAACTCGACGGCGATGAAATGACCCGGATCATCTGGGACTTTATCAAACAGAAACTGATCCTCCCCTACCTCGACGTTGATCTGAAATACTACGATCTCGGGATCGAGGAACGCGACCGTACGGACGACCAGATCACCATCGACGCCGCCTATGCGATCAAGGAACACGGTGTCGGCGTCAAATGTGCGACCATCACACCGGACGAAGCCCGCGTCGAAGAATTCGGCCTCAAGAAAATGTGGCGCAGCCCTAACGGGACGATCCGCAACATCCTTGGTGGTGTGGTATTCCGTGCACCGAT
>JBNKUW010000051.1:0-15443 GCA_050298835.1 Marivivens sp. | reverse complement strand
CTGTCGTCCGCCGTGGACAACGAGATCATGGTGCCCGAGGACATCCTCGCCCACGCCACTCCCGAGATCCTCGCCGCTCACCTGCCACCCGAGGTGATGAGCAAGGTGCTGGCCGCTTCGCTCAAGGCCGGCAAGTCGGGGATCACCGCCAATGCCGATATGATCGAGCGCGGGTTCCGCAGTCAGATCGCGGGCGCGGTCGATCTCGATATCAAGGAACACGTCGACAAGCGCGCCTTGCGCTTCATGGGGCCGGGTGCGGCCTATGCCTATATCGCCATGGGTCAGGCCATCGCCGATGCGGGGCTTGAGGAAAGCGATGTGATCAACATCCGCACCGGTCTGATCGCCGGTTCGGGCGGGCCGTCGACCTCGTCGATGCTGGCCGCGCATCAATCCGTCTTGAAGACCATGTCCACCAAACGCGTCGGACCGTTTGCCGTACCGAAATGCATGGGGTCGACGATTTCCGCCAACCTGTCGACCCAGTTCAAGATCAAGGGCATCAACTATTCGATCACCTCGGCCTGTTCGACCTCGCTCCACTGCATCGGCAACGCTGCAGAGCAGATCATGATGGGCAAACAGGACGTGATGTTCGCAGGTGGCGCAGAAGAGCTCGACTGGACCCTGTCCTGCCTGTTCGACGCGATGGGCGCGATGTCGTCCAAGTTCAACGACACGCCCGAGAAAGCCTCTCGGGCATTCGACCGCGACCGCGATGGATTCGTCATTGCAGGTGGTGGCGGCATCGTCGTCCTCGAAGAACTGGAGCACGCCAGGGCCCGGGGCGCGAAAATCTACGCGGAAGTCACCGGTTTCGCAGCGACATCGGACGGCCATGACATGGTCGCTCCGTCGGGTGAAGGTGGCGAACGCGCGATGCGCCTCGCTCTGGAAACCCTGCCCGAAGGCCGCAAAATCAGCTACATCAACGCGCACGGTACATCGACTCCGGTCGGTGACGTGGGTGAGGTCGAAGCTGTCCGTCGCGTATTCGGTCAAGGCACGACCCCGCCGATTTCGTCGACCAAGTCGATGACCGGTCACTCCCAAGGGGCCACTGGCGCGTCCGAAGCAATCTACTGCTTGTTAATGCTGCAGGGCGATTTCATTGCACCGTCGATCAACGTTGAAAATCTGGCACCAGAGCTAGACCCCGCAGAAATCGCGACTACGCTGGTGGAAAATGCTGGTCTAGACACGGTTATGACCAACAGCTTTGGTTTTGGCGGCACGAACGGTTCTATGCTGCTTTCAAAGTATATCGACTAAGGACTATTTCACATGACGATTTCGATGCAGGGCAAACGCGGACTGATAATGGGCGTTGCCAACGAACGGTCTATTGCTTGGGGTATTGCAAAAGCGATGCACGAAGCAGGTGCCGAACTGGCGTTCAGCTATCAAGGCGAAGCCTTTGGCAAACGGGTCGAACCTCTGGCAGCCTCTGTCGGGTCCGACACCCTCATCGACGTTGATGTGATGAATGACGAAAGCATGGACCTCGCCTTCAACACGCTGAAGGACAAATGGGGCACTATTGATTTCGTCGTCCACGCAATCGCCTATTCGGACAAAAACGAACTCACCGGCCGGTTCATCAACACCACCCGTGACAATTTCTGCAACTCGCTAACGATCTCTTGCTATTCGTTCATCGACGTTGCCAAGCGCGCGTCGGAACTTATGCCTGAGGGCGGTACGCTTCTGACCCTGACCTACGGTGGTTCAAACCGCGTCACACCGAACTACAACGTTATGGGCGTTGCCAAGGCAGCGCTGGAATCGTCGGTCCGCTATCTGGCCAACGACCTCGGCCCGCAGGGTATTCGTGTGAACGCTGTTTCCCCCGGCCCGATGAAGACGCTTGCCGGCGCAGCCATTGGCGGTGCGCGCAAAACCTTCCGTCACACCGAAGAAAACGCCCCGATGCGCTCCAACGCCACGCTTGAGGCTGTTGGCGGCACGGCGGTTTATCTGGCATCTGATGCCGGTGCATATACTTCGGGTGAGATCATCCATGTGGATGGCGGTTTCCACGTTCTGGGCATGCCGCAGCAGGATAACCTCTAATCATGGGCCTTGTGGCCCTCGCTCTTGGGTATTGCGCGGCCATCTGGCTCGTATTGCGCGGGGGCTGGGCCGGTCTACAACTCCAATGGCCGGAACCCAAGTTCCGGCTGTTTGGCATTCTGGCCTACGCGACGATCCTTCTTTTATTCGGCCTTCACAACGGTGGGGCGCTGATCGCCAGTTTCTACCTGCAGGAAATCGGCCATGTTGCCGCCTTACGGTCAGTCGGAAGCGATACGCGGCTGCGCGTTCTTCCCATCTTTGCAGATCCACCCAAATGGGACCTCCACAAGCTCCGCCAAGATCAGGAGGCGTTCGTTGCGCTCATGGGGCCGGCGATGTTTGTCCCTGCCTTGATCGCAGCCATCGCGCTTGGCCCGAACATAGCAACGGTTTCACCGACTGGTCACAACGTACTTCGCGTGTTTTCGTGGGTCGGGAGTGTGTATGGGATCATGCTGCTTTTGCCCTTTTGGCCGATGCCGGGTGGGCGCATCATCCGTGCGGTGGGCGAAACCTTCTGGCCGCTTTTGCCCTTTGTGGCGGGCGGTATGGCTCTCGCTGTGGTGCTAACGCTGGCCGTCGGCTACCAGTCGCTCATTCTCGGGTTTATTGCTTTTGTAGGGATAAGGGGGCTGATGGCGCTGGAGCACCCCACCGCCCATCAAGTGCCGATGCCGCGCCAAACCGCACTTTGGTTGCTTGGCGCGTATCTTTTTGCGACGGCCAGCCTGTTCAGCTACGGCTGGCCATTGATCGAGGCGATGATCACCTCTTAGCGATCAGGATGCCTGAATTTCCACCAGCTCGATTGCAAAGATCAGGTCTTTGCCGGACAGCGGGTGGTTCGCATCAAGGATCACGCTCTCTTCGTTTACGTCTACGACGACAACAGGGATGACCTGACCGTCGGGCGATTGCATCTGCAATTGGGTGCCCGGCTCGGTCGGGATGTGATCGGGGATTTCGCTGCGCGGAATTGCCTGAATGGCTTCGTCGCGGGCTTCGCCATAGGCTTCGGCACAGGGAACCTCTACAGTTTTCTTGTCGCCAACAGCCATTCCGGGGATCGCTTTATCAAGGCCGGGAATAATCTGGCCGGAACCGACAACGAATTCCAGCGGGTCACGACCTTCGCTACTGTCAAAGGTTTCGCCGGTCGTCAGTGTGCCGGTGTAGTGAATGCGCACGGTGTCACCCGCTTTGACTTGCGTCATGATGTTCTCCGATGTGGGGGGGGAATGAATAAAAGAGGCCGCGCCGCGCGGGTTCTCGGGGTTCGGTTTGCACCCTATGGAAACTGACCACGAAATGCAAACAGGGTGGCTTGTCCTTTCGTTAACCGCACGTCAATCTAGCCGGACGAACGGGAGGACCAGCCTTGATTACCACTTGCATATTCGACGCCTACGGCACGCTTTTTGACGTCGCAGCCGCTGCGCGCGAAGCCGCCGAAGAGCCTGGACAGGAAAAACTGTCTCAAGTCTGGCCTCAACTTGCCGAGAATTGGCGGCGCAAACAGTTGGAGTATTCTTGGCTCCGTGCAGTTGCCCGCCGACACACGCCCTTTTGGCAGGTTACTCAGGATGGTCTTGACTGGGCGATGGAAGCCGTCGGGCTGGATGATCCGCAACTCAGAGAGCGGCTGCTGTCCTTGTATTGGGAACTTTCCGCCTTTGACGAGGTTCCGCAAATGCTCGCCACGCTCAAAGAAAAGGGCATGAATACAGCGATCTTGTCTAACGGCTCTCCTGACATGCTGGAGGGGGCCGTAAAGTCCGCCGGATTGACCGAGTTGTTGGACGACGTTCTGTCGGTTGAGGACGTGGGCGTCTTCAAGCCACATGATCTGGTCTACGAAATGGTGGAAAGCCGCTTTATCTGCGAACGCAGCGAAGTGCTGTTTGTGTCGTCAAACGGTTGGGACGCTGCCGCAGCGGCGGGCTACGGGTTCCGCACCGCATGGGTAAACCGCAAAGGTGAACCGGTGGACCGCCTTTATGCAAAGCCGGAGTTCATCTTAAACGACCTGAGCACTATCCCGGACCTCATCTAAGCACCTGTAGGAAAGGTAAATCCTTGCAAGAACACTTCATCGACCGTGACGGCGTTCAGCTTTTCGCGCGGGTTGACGGGGTCGAAGACCCGTCCGCCCCAACCGTTGTTTTCGCGAATTCACTGGGCACCAATCTGCACCTATGGGATGCGGTTCTCCCGCTCCTGCCGGACGGGCTGCGGATCGTTCGGATGGACAAACGCGGGCACGGTCGGTCCTCGGTTCCGGATGCCCCCTATTCCATGGGGATGCTGGTCAGCGATGCAGAGGCCGTTTGCGATGCGCTCAACGTTCGGGACGCGATGTTTGTCGGTCTATCGATCGGAGGCATGATTGCGCAGGGGTTGGCGGTCAAACGGCTCGATATTATCCGGTCATTGGTTTTGTCAAATACGGCTGCACGGATCGGAACGCCGAAGCTCTGGCAGGACCGGATCGATACCGTACGGGCCAAAGGGCTCGAAACGTTGGTTGACGGGATCATGCAGAAGTGGTTCACGCGTCCCTTTTGCGCTTCACCGTTAGTTACCCCATGGAAAGAAATGGTCTGCTCTACTCCTGCGGAAGGATACTGCGGGTGCTGCGCCGCTGTTTCGGGCACCGATTTCTATACCCCGACAAGCGGATTACGGCTGCCAACTCTGGGTATAGCGGGATCAGAGGACGGCTCAACACCCGTCGATCTGGTACGTGAAACCGTGGACGTCATCCCCGGATCAAAGTTCCACATCATCCGGAAATCCGGCCATCTGCCTTGCGTCGAACAGCCCGAAGAGTATACCGCGCTGCTGACCCAGTTCATGAAAGACACCGGCCACATCTGATGACTGCATCTGCTTTTGATAGCGCGCTTTTCCGCGACAGCCTGTTCGACCGCGATACCGCTGCCCTGTTCACCGACACTGCCGAAGTCCGCGCGATGATGATTGTCATCGGTGCACTCGCCAAAGCTGGCGGACAACTGGGTGAGGTGCCCGAAATCGCGGCTGGGGCCATCCACCGTGCATCGCTTGAATTGCAGATCGATCCTGCCTCTTTGTCCAAAGGGGTTGCCGAAGGTCAATCGGCTGCAAGCCCGCTGATCGATCACTTCCGTGAACTGATGCAAGCACCCGAATACGCGCCCCATGTCGGTCAAGGCGCCACACCTGAGGAAATCGAGGCAACCGCGTTGGCCTTGCGCCTGCGCCAATTCTTGTCGATTGCCACCGAACGCCTTGAGGCGCGGAACCTGCCTGTGGGTCTGGATGATCTGGCCGACAGGGTTCAGGTTGTGCATATGCCTGACAGCGCTCTTAGGGATACGGTTGCTCAGGGGCTCGGTCTCAAACCCGCTGATACGGATCCGCAACAGGCGCTGCACGATCTCTCCGACTGGATCACCGCCAAAGTTGCCCTGTTGGTAGAGGACGAAAAATCGCTTTCGGTCGCACATTTGGTGAGCGGGCTAAACACTGCCATGCGTGCAGCAACCAACCAGCCCGAAGCTGTCGCAACAACCCGTTTGTGCCTGCCACAGATGGTACTTGCACTAGGGCACCTACTTTCCCTTGAAAAGTAAACGAGGCGGTTTAGATTAGCCCCGTATTTCGGAGCACTAAATGCGCTTATCCATTCTGTTTATCTTGATCACCGTCTTTCTTGATGCGATGGGGATCAGCCTCATTATGCCGGTCATGCCGGACCTCATTCAGTCTGTTCACGGTGGCGATCTGGGATCGGCGGCGATTTGGGGTGGTATTCTGACCGCTTCGTTTGCGGCAATGCAGTTCCTGTTTGGACCTTTCATCGGCAATCTGTCCGACAGCTATGGGCGGCGTCCGATCCTGCTGCTCGCCCTTTTTGTGATGTCACTCGACTATCTGGTGATGGCTGTCGCGGGCACAATCTGGCTGCTTCTGGTCGGGCGGATCTTTGGCGGCATGACCGCCGCAACACATTCCACCGCTGCCGCCTACATCGCTGACATTTCAAAGCCCGAAGAAAAGGCCGCCAATTTCGGACTGAACGGAGCAGCAATCGGTTTGGGGTTTGTCTTTGGTCCGGTCATCGGCGGTTTTCTCGCTGGATTTGATATTCGGGCACCTTTTTACGCCGCAGCGATATTCGCATTTGCTAACATGCTGTTCGGGATGTTTGTCCTTCCTGAAACCGTTACCGACAAAATCCGCCGACCTTTCCACATTTCGCGTGCCAATCCGCTCGCGTCATTCAAGGCGATCGGCAGCTTGCCGGGCATTGGCCGCATGTTGGCGATCGTGTTCATTTTCGGCCTCGCCCACTTTGTTTATCCGGCGATCTGGGCGTTCTTCGGCAAAGAGCGGTTTGGCTGGAATCCCGCGATGATCGGGCTGTCTCTTGCGATTTTCGGCATCTCAATGGCCTTGGTGCAGGCCGTGCTGGTGCGCCCGTTCATCCGCTGGTTCGGCGAACGGAACACCGTCATCATCGGTTTCCTGATCGATGTTCTGGCTCTCATCCTGATTGCTACTATTCCAAGCGGAGCTTGGGTTATGGCGCTCACTCCGATTGCGGCCTTGGGCAGCGTATCAGGCCCTGCCCTTCAAGGTATCATGTCCAAAGCAACGCCAGACAACCAGCAAGGTGAATTGCAGGGTGTTCTCCAATCCAGCAACGCGGTTGCCATGGCAATGTCGCCTTTGTTGATGACGTGGATTTTCTGGGCCTTCACATCAGGTGGCTGGGGGTATTTCCCCGGGGCCCCGTTCACGCTGTCAGCCGCACTCATCCTTCTATGCGTCGTGTTATTCCAGCGAAACGGCGCCGCCGCAAAAACCGCCGCAGAATAGAAAAAGGGCGGCCAGAGCCGCCCTTTTGCCTTCGATCCGACCGAAGTCTTATCGAGAGAATTTCTTGTACTTGAGCCGCTTCGGCTCCAGCGCGTCCGGTCCAAGACGGCGTTTCTTGTCTTCTTCGTAGTCTTCGAAGTTGCCTTGGAACCATTCCACATGGGCATCACCTTCGAAAGCGAGGATGTGCGTACAAATCCGGTCGAGGAAGAAACGATCGTGCGAGATAACGACAGCGCAACCGGCGAATTCGGTCAGCGCGTCCTCAAGTGCACGGAGCGTTTCCACGTCCAGGTCGTTGGTCGGTTCGTCGAGCAGCAGCACGTTACCACCGGACTTCAACAGGCGGGCCATGTGAACACGGTTGCGTTCACCGCCTGATAGCAGACCGACATTTTTCTGATGGTCGCCACCTTTAAAGTTGAAGGCCCCGCAGTAGGCGCGGCTGTTCACTTCGGCATCACCCAGCTGGATAAGTTCGGCCCCGCCAGAGATCGCTTCCCAAACGGTGGCATCCGCGTCCAGATCGTCGCGCGACTGGTCCACATAGGACAGTTGCACAGTGTCACCGAATTCGATGGTGCCTTCGTCGGGCTGTTCCTGACCGGTCAGCATTTTGAACAATGTCGATTTACCGGCGCCGTTCGGGCCGATCACGCCGACGATACCACCCGGCGGCAGTTCAAAGGACAGGTCCTCAATAAGCTGCTTGTCGCCCATGTGTTTCTTGAGGTTCGTCACATCAATCACTTTGCCACCCAAGCGGGGACCGTTCGGGATAACGATCTGGGCACGGGTGATTTTTTCACGCTCTGACGTTTCAGCCAGTTCGTTATAGGCGTTGATACGCGCCTTTTGTTTGGCCTGACGGGCTTTGGTCCCCTGACGCATCCACTCGAGTTCGCGTTCCAGCGTTTTCTGCTTGGATTTGTCTTCGCGGGCTTCCTGCTCCAGTCGTTTGGCTTTCTGTTCCAGCCACGCGGAATAGTTGCCTTCGTAGGGGATACCGCGACCACGGTCGAGTTCGAGGATCCAACCCGTGATGTCATCAAGGAAATAACGGTCGTGTGTCACGCAGAGGATCGTGCCCTTGTATTCGATCAGGTGTTGCTGCAGCCACTCGATGGATTCCATGTCCAGATGGTTGGTCGGTTCGTCGAGCAGCAGCATATCCGGCGCTTCGAGCAGGAGTTTGCAGAGCGCGACCCGACGTTTTTCACCACCAGACAAGGATGCAACATTGGCGTCATCCGGTGGGCAGCGCAGGGCTTCCATCGATACATCAACCTGCGCGTCGAGGTCCCAGAGGTTCTGGCTGTCGATCTCGTCCTGAAGCTGCGCCATTTCGTCCGCAGTTTCATCCGAGTAGTTCATTGCCAGTTCGTTGTAGCGATCAAGGATGTCCTTTTTCGCTTTCACGCCGAGCATGACGTTCTCACGAACAGTCATCGTCTCATCAAGCTGGGGTTCCTGCGGCAAATAGCCGACGTTGGCACCTTCGGCTGCCCACGCTTCACCGCTGAAGTCCTTGTCCAGACCAGCCATGATGCGCAGCAGCGACGATTTACCGGCGCCGTTGACGCCGACAACACCGATTTTCACACCGGGGAGAAAGTTCAGACGGATGTTTTCAAAAACCTTCTTCCCGCCCGGGTAGGTCTTGGACACGCCGTCCATGAAATAGACGAACTGGTAGTTGGCCATGGGTCGTTCCTTTAATTGGGTTGCGCCCTAGATAGCGATGACAGAAGTCGGGGGCAATGCGGGTCTGTAAATCGGACCGAACCTTCGCCGTCATAGAAGCGAAGCCTCTGGTTTGACCGAACCAGTGGAACATGATCTGGTCACAATACAAATGAGGGAGTTTGCAATGACATACACACCAGCCGAAGACCGCTATGAAAAGATGGTCTACCGCAGATGCGGCAACTCCGGCCTGAAACTCCCCGCTGTGTCGTTGGGGCTCTGGCATAACTTTGGCCATGACATGGCGCATGAACGCAAGGTCGATATCTGCCGGACAGCGTTTGACCTAGGTATCAACCACTTTGATCTGGCGAACAACTACGGCCCGCCTCCGGGGAGCGCCGAAGAAGCCTTTGGGGAAATCCTGAGAACCGATTTTGCGGGCTATCGGGACGAACTGATCATTTCATCCAAAGCCGGGTACGAAATGTGGCCGGGGCCTTATGGCGAATGGGGGAGCCGGAAGTACCTGATTGCGTCGTGCGACCAGTCACTGAAACGGATGGGGCTGGACTATGTCGATATTTTCTATTCCCACCGGTTCGATCCCGATACCCCACTTGAGGAAACCATGGGCGCGCTCGAACACATCTGGCGGTCGGGCAAAGCGCTTTATATCGGGATTTCGTCCTACAATTCGCAACGCACCCGAGAAGCAACAGCAATTCTGAAGGACATGGGCGTTCCGCTCCTGATCCACCAGCCGAGCTACAATATGATCAACCGCTGGGTCGAAACCGACGGTCTGAAGGACACGCTCAGGGATCTGGGCGTCGGCTCCATTGCGTTTACGCCGCTAGCACAGGGCATGCTGACCAAGAAATACCTCAAGGGTATTCCTGCAGGCAGCCGCGCCACCCAGAACAAATCTCTCTTGCAGGGAATGATCTCGGAACAGGTGATTTCCAACATCCGCAAACTGAACGACATCGCGGCAGGACGTGGCCAAACCCTCGCCCAGATGGCGATTGCATGGGTGCTGCGCAACGGCGGGATCACGTCAGCCCTGATCGGCGCATCGCGCGCCGAACAAGTCGTTGATTGTTGCGGAGCGATTGAGAACCTCGATTTTACCGACGAAGAGCTGGCGGAAATCGACAAGTATTCCGGGGATGAGGTGGCAAACCTCTGGGCGCAATCATCTGAGACAAGCTAAACACAGGTGGGGGCTCGCCCCCACACTGTCAGGTTAAATCCTTGGCACAAAGCAGTGTGGCTTTACTTTCGTGGACAGGCAGGTTTGATGCTGCCGTCCAGGAGGCGTGATGAAAGACGCAGACCCCATAGTCACTCGCGGTCAGGTGATCGGATTGCTGGGTGGATCGTTCGATCCCGCCCACGAAGGGCATGTGCATATCACACGGACAGCCTTGAAACGGTTTGGTCTGGATCGGGTTTGGTGGCTCGTCAGCCCCGGAAACCCGCTCAAATCGCAAGGTCCTGCCCCGATCGACGACCGTATCCGGCACGCTCGTGAGGTCATGGACCATCCGCGGGTGACGGTTACGGCGATAGAGGAACGTCTGGGCACCCGTTACACGGCCGAGACCATCGCCGCGCTTCAGGCGCTGTATCCGATGGCCCGCTTCGTTTGGCTGATGGGCGCGGATAACCTCGTTCAGTTCAGCCAATGGCAGGATTGGCAAGAGATCATGCGCCGTGTCCCTGTCGGCGTGCTGGCGCGTCCGGGTTTTACCGTTTCCGCTCGCACCTCCAAGGCAGCGCGGGTCTTTGACCGGTCCCAGATCATTGGCGAACGCGCCCACTCTTTGGGCCGGAAACAGGCTCCTGCGTGGTGCTATATCAACCTACCACTTTCCGATGCGTCCTCTAGCGCGATCAGAGCGCGTGGAGATTGGGATTAAGCAAGAGTTGCCCGACGTAGGATATGCGGGATAAGGTCATGCCATGATTGGGAAAATCAGCAGACGCACGGCCCTGACGGGATTGTTGAGCACAGCAGCAAGTGCTGCGCTGGCCAATGCACCTTTGACCAGTCCTGCCCCCCTTTTGCGTCCCGAAGGATGGCCACCACCACCACGCCCCAGAGCGCGCCCCGGACTCCACGACATCATCGAAGCCGCCGAACTGGGTGGGAGAACCGGCGTCATCGTACGCGATGCGCGAACCGGAGACATTCTGGAACGCAGTTTCGCTAGCGCAGAACTGCTCCCCGCTAGTGTGACCAAAGCGGTCACAGGCATCTACGCTCTCGAAGTGCTCGGACCGTATCACCGCTTTACCACGACGCTTTGGGCGGATGGAGAGGTAACGGACGGCGTTCTGAACGGCACATTGGTTCTGGCAGGAGGCGGCGATCCGACGCTTCTGACAGATGACCTTGCCGGTTTGGCCGAGGCCCTTGCAGCCACCGGACTTCGCAGTGTGACAGGTGGTTTTGAAGTTTGGGATCACGCCCTGCCCTATATCGATGAAATCGATCCGGCGCAGATGGATCACCTTGGCTACAATCCCGCGCTGTCCGGCCTCAACCTCAATTTCAATCGGGTGCATTTTGAGTGGGCGCGCACTGGCGCGGACTACACCGTCACTCTAGACGCGCGCAGCGAACGTTACCGGCCCGAAGTACACACCGCCCGCATGAGGGTCGTGGACCGGACATCGCCCGTATATACTTATGCCGACACGGACGGGATTGATGACTGGACGGTTGCCCGCCGCGCACTGGGATCGGGTGGAACACGGTGGCTGCCTGTACGTCGCCCAGCGCTCTATGCCGGGGACGTGTTCCGGACATTTGCGGCATCACACGGGCTGAGGCTCCCCAAACCTGTGCTGCGTGCAGACCAGCCCACAGGCACGATCCTCGCCGCTCATGAAAGCGCCGAGCTGTCGGATATTCTTCGCGACTGCCTAAAGTATTCGACAAACATTACCGCCGAAGTTCTAGGACTGAACGCGAGCGCAAAACTCGCCGGTCACCCAGAGGATCAACTTGCTTCGGCATCACGTATGAACCGCTGGATTGCAGAGCGCACCGGCGCCAAAACACAGCTACACGATCACTCGGGCCTTGGGGACGATTCACTGATTGCCCCGTATCAGATGGTGAAGATGCTCACCGCGCCGGGCGTTGAGGGGCGGCTTCGCCCTCTTCTCAAATCCATTCCGCTTATTGATTCAGAAGGGAACACTTTTGAAACGACGGTGGACGTTCGGGCAAAAACCGGAACGTTGAATTTCATTTCCACACTTGCGGGATACATCCGGACGGCAAACGGCCGCGATCTGTCTTTCGCAATATTCTCTGCTGAGTTGGAACGGAGAGAAGCCGCCAAAGCCTCCCTCGATGATATCCCCGAAGGGGCCAGTGCGTGGAATGCACGGGCCAAATGGATGCAGCAAGAGCTTTTGAAACGCTGGGGGCGTCTCTAGATTGTCATGTGCCGCGCACGGGCACCACGTTCAATGGCCGCAGCGTGCAAACGGTCGATGTTCAGTTCAAATCTGATTTCTTCGAGCATCCGCGCCTCAGGGCCGTCGATCAAACCGTCAGCCGCGGCAACATCGCAAGAAAGCGCATAGGCGGTTTCGAAGAGTTTTTCCGGCAGAGCATCACGGACCAGCCCGAACAGCGCGTCAAGACCGTCCTCTTGTTCCAGCAGATCGAACACCATCTGCGACATGACCGGAAGGTGGCTTTCGTCGAACTCCGCGAACACCGGAAGGTTGTTAATCATGTTGTTTATACGAAGGAGCTCCGCTGTGCGGATATTTTCGTCACTGGCGGAAACCGTAATCAAGAGCGCAACGAGTGCGTCCTGAGCGGTCATCGGGGCGTCATTGATCATCAGTATTCTCCGTCCTGCTATTCCCTTCATTTATTGACGAACTGTCGTTGTCGCAATAGGGAGAGCGCTTGGAGCGGGCCACGGGGGTCCGCATTAAAACCGAGAGTAGACAGATGACTGACGTGCGCGCAGTAGCGATGGAGAGCAAGGCCTGGCCGTTTGAAGAAGCCCGCGCCCTACTCAAACGCTATCAAAAGGCGCCACCTGAAAAGGGATATGTCCTGTTCGAAACCGGTTACGGCCCGTCAGGCCTACCGCATATCGGCACATTTGGCGAAGTTTTGCGAACAACGATGATCCGCCACGCGTTCGAAACGATCTCGGATATTCCGACGCGGCTGATCTGTTTTTCGGACGACCTTGACGGAATGCGCAAGGTTCCGACCAATGTTCCCAATCAGGATATGCTCAAAGATCACGAGCAAAAGCCGCTGACCAGCGTGCCCGATCCGTTTGGTGAATACGAATCGTTCGGTCATCATAACAACGCAATGCTGCGCCGGTTCCTCGATACCTTTGGCTTCGAGTATGAATTCTATTCTTCGACCGAATTCTACGGATCGGGTGATTTCGACGAGGTGCTGAAGCTCGCCGTCGACAAATACGAAGACATCATGGCGGTGATGCTGAAATCGCTCCGCGAAGAGCGTCAGTCCACCTATTCGATCTTCTTGCCGATCCATCCGGAAACCGGCCGCGTTCAGTATGTTCCGATGAAAGAGGTGAACAAAGAGAACCACACGATCACCTTTGACGACGAAGACGGCAAGGAATGGACCCTGCCCGTCACCGGCGGCAACGTGAAGCTCCAGTGGAAGCCGGACTTTGGCGCGCGCTGGGCAGCACTTGGTGTGGACTTTGAGATGTACGGCAAAGACCACTCGACCAACACGCACATCTATGACCGGATCGCGGAAATCCTTGGTGCGAAGAAACCCAACCACATGGTTTACGAGCTTTTCCTCGATCAGAACGGTGAGAAGATTTCGAAATCCAAAGGTAACGGGATTTCGATCGACGAATGGCTGACCTATGCCTCGACCGAGTCACTGTCCTACTTCATGTTCCTGAAGCCCAAGACCGCAAAGCGGCTGCACTTTGATGTGATCCCCAAAATGGTGGACGAATATCACCAGCAGCTCCGCGCCTATCACACGCAGGATGCCAAGGGGCAGCTCGCCAACCCTGTCTACCACATCCACAACGGCAACGTGCCGGAGTCGATGATGGTGGTGCCGTTCTCCATGCTGCTCAACCTCGCGTCTGTTTCGGGCGCAGAGGACAAGGGCGCGATGTGGGGCTTTATCCAGCGGTATGCACCGGACGCCGGTCCGGAAACGCACCCCGATCTGGATCAGGCGGCTGGCTTTGCCGTGCGGTATTATCAGGACTTCGTCAAACCGACGAAACACTACCGTGCACCCACAGATCAGGAACGTGCTGCCATGGAAGACATGGTCACGCGCCTGAAGGCATGGGACGGTGGTCTGGACGCAGAAGAGCTCCAGTCCATGGTGTTCTCTGTCGGCAAGGACCACGAATTCGAAAACCTGCGCGACTGGTTCAAGGCGCTTTACGAAGTGCTCCTTGGTGCGTCGCAGGGCCCGCGTTTCGGTGGCTTCATCGCACTCTACGGCATCGAAGAGAGCATCAAACTGATCGAAGACGGTCTGGCCGGAAACCTCGGTTCCTGAGTTGAAACTGTTACGTCATAGGCCCATCTTGAGCCTATGACGACAGGATACGAACCACTCGACACGCTCAAACCCATTGGCCCCGATATCTGGATTGTGGATGGCCCACATATCCGGTTCTACGGCATGCCCTTTCCCACGCGGATGACCATCGTCCGGCTGGCAAATGGTGGGCTTTGGGTGCATTCGCCGACCCGCCCGACCGAAGACCTGCTGGCGCAGATCGACGCGCTGGGGCCGGTTATGCACCTTATCGGGCCGAACTGGATTCACTACGCGTCCCTGCCGGAATGGAAAGCACGCTATCCGCAGGCTTTGGTCTGGGTCGCCCCCGGAGTTGAGAAACGGGCGGCGTCACGGAACGTCCCGCTGACTGTTGACCATCAGCTTGGCGATACCGCACCCGAAGACTGGGCTGACGGTATCGATCAGATGATCGTACATGGCAGCAAAGTCCATCAGGAGGCCGTGTTCTTTCACCGTAATTCGCGCGTTCTGATCCTCACCGACCTGATCGAGAATTTCGAGAAAAAGAACCTCCCGTGGTGGATGCGGATCGCGACAAAGATCGGCCATATCCGCGACCCCGACGGCCAGATGCCCCGCGATATGCGGATGACGTTCCGTGGTCATCACGACCAGCTTCGCGCCGCGATTGACCAGATGATCCAATGGTCACCGGAGAAAGTCATCCTGTCTCATGGTCGATGGTATGAAACCGATGGCGTGGCAGAACTGAAACGCGCCTTCCGCTTCCTCGACTGACCCACCGTGACGGTGGTGTGAGAGGGCCTTAATCCATTGTTGATAAACCTTTCCCGAAAGCGCGAGACCCGCGCTCCGGAACGGAAAGGATCTACAATGAACAAGGCAATCACCGACGGAATCCTCTTTATGCCCTCTGCTTTCGCAGACGGGCTTTCAGTCTGGTCGAGCGGGGACGGAACCGTCGGATCGGACACATATGCCGGATCAGGGAACGGCGTTTATGTGTCGGCAGACCAGAATTTCGACGGCTGTATCGAAATCCTGTCCACCGCATCGGTGCAAAAACTCCGCTACATGGGCCAGACACCGATCCTGCCGGGGTGCTATTTGCGCGTCTCTGCACGGGTTAAGGCAATCTCGGGCCCGCTCCCACAGGTGCGTATCGCTGGCTGGGCCGGTGGTGCGGGTGATCTCCATGTCGCCGGTCTGACAGAGGTCGGCCCTTCGGTCACGCTCAGCAGCTATGGTGAGGTAGCAGAGG
>JBNKUW010000050.1:0-16366 GCA_050298835.1 Marivivens sp. | reverse complement strand
GGCTTCTTCTGGTGTCTCTTCCTCTTCCTTTTCAGGCAACGGGATATTCTGATCATCCAGAAGCGCCTCAGCCGCGCGTTTTTCACCGGCTTTGGCTTTGCGGTCTTCCTGCACCCCACGCACAGAGGGGAGCATCAGGGACATCATGTGTTCCAGATACCGCGGGTCGCGCCAATAAAGCCGGAAAATCTGGCCGAACACCGTTCGGTGTTCCGGGCGACTGCAAAAACAAGCCTCTAGCGTCCAGTAGAAATCGTTCTTCTCTGAAAACCCGGCTGCCTCGACCGCTTGGATCGCGTCAACGACCCGTCCCGGTCCGACAGGCAGACCGGCCTTGCGCAGCGCCCGTGCGAAATGGGCAATGTTATGAGCGAGCTTTCCGTCCTCGGGGATATTCAGGGGGATATGTTCAGCCATAGCGGTGCCGGGGGGGGGCTGACTGCCCCCCACACCCCCCGTGAGTATTTCCGGAAAGATGAACGTCAACGGTGGACGAACGGGCGGAGTGCCGTTCCCACCGCAAAGATCAACGCCGCGATAACCACAATCGGCGGGCCTGCGGGCGCGTCGAGCGCGAGCGATAGTTTCAGTCCTCCCAGCGCTGCGATGCTCCCGATGAGCGCGGCTCCTGCGGCCATTCCTTCGGGTGTTTTGGCAAGCGTACGCGCTGAGGCGGCGGGAATGATGAGCAAAGCGGTGATCAGCAAAGCCCCGACCACTTTGATCGATACTGCGACAACTCCGGCAAGGAGCAACGTCAGGATCAATTGTTCACGACGTGGATCAATCCCTGCCGCAAAAGCAAGATCCGGAGAAACCGTCGCCGTGAGCAGTTTCGACCAGCGCCACCAGAGCACCCCGAAAACAACCGCGACACCTGACCAGATCACCAGCAGATCGGACCTCCCGACCAACAGGATGTCGCCAAACAGGTAGGCATCAAGACTGATCCGCGGCCCGGGAACCAGCGCAACCGCCAGAAGGCCCGCCGCGAGAGCCGCGTGAGACAAAACACCAAGCACGGTGTCCGCCGCATGTGCCCGCGCTGTCAGCAGCCAAAGCAGAACCGCCATACCTACTGCCACAATGGACACCCCAAAGAGGACTGACGTCTGAAATCCCAGCGCGAGAGCCACACCGAGTACCGCCGCGTGCGCGGTGGCATCTCCGAAATACGCCATGCGCCGCCACACGACAAATGCACCGAGCACGCCAGCAGCCAGTGCTGTTCCGACGCCAGCCAAAGCCGCGCGAATGATGAAATCGTCGAGCATCAGTCGGTTTCCTCGTGGTGGCAATGGGGATGGTCGTTGTCGTGCCCGTGGTCATGATCGTGGCGATATAGGGCCAGTGCGCCTTTCGTCCCTGTACCGAATAGCTGCCGGTATTCAGGTGCAGCAGACACAACCTCTGGTGCGCCTTCACAGCAGACATGACCGTTAAGGCAAATCACGCGGTCGGAGGCGCTCATCACGACGTGGAGTTCATGGCTCACCATCAGCACAGCGCAGCCCAAGGTGTCACGCAGTTCCTCGATCAGCCGGTAGAACGCCGCTGATCCCGGTTGGTCGAGCCCTTGGGTCGCCTCATCCAGCATCAGAATATCGGGTTTGATCAGGATAGCGCGGGCAAGCAACACGCGTTGGAACTGCCCCCCCGACAGACCATCCAGCGGCCGTTGACCGATACCGGAGACACCGGTTCGTGCCAGTGCCGCCTCTGCATCGCTGTCCGAAACGCGGTGTGGCAGGTCCAGAAACCGCCGAACGGTCATTGGCAAAGTATTATCGACATGGAGCTTTTGCGGAACATAGCCGATCCGCACCCCTGCTCCACGTCGCACTTTCCCTTTAGTTGGCTTGATCGCGCCAACCAACGCCCGAAGCAAAGTGGATTTCCGGATCCGTTCGGCCCGACCACGGTCACGATCTCTCCTTTTTCGATGGAAAAAGAGACGGAATGCAAAACCTCGTGCGCTCCGTGGCGAACACAGAGGTTTTCTGATGAAATGAGGCTCATTGAGCAGCCTTCTGACAGGAATGGCAGAGGCCTTCGGCCTCGATCACCGTTTGTTCGATGGTGAATCCATTAAACTCGGCCGGATCTGCAAGGAGCTTCGATGCAGCTTCGGTTTCCGCAACGACGTGGCATTTCCGGCAAATCATAAAGGCAGGATCATGCTGTGCCCCCGGATGCGAACACGCCACAAAGGCGTTCAGCTTTTCAATCCTATGGGCAAACCCCTGTTCCACCAGAAAAGACAACGCACGATAGGCGACCGGAGGTTTCGACCCCAGTCCCTCGGCATCCAGGCGGGCAAGAACGTCGTAGGCCCCCATGGCCTCATGGGCTTCGAGCAGGATTTCCAGCACACGCCGCCTAACGGGTGTCAGTTGAATTTTGCGAACTGCACAAGTCTCTACGGCAACGCGAATAGCGTTGGAAACACAGCTAGCGTGGTCATGAGGGATGAAATTGTTTGTTTTTTCGGTCATCGTGGTCTTGTTATGTTATAACATCACCAGTATATGCACCCTATTCCAAACCGACAAGAGGTCGATATGTCTTTTCGCATTCTTTCCGCAGCTGTGCTCTCTTTGACCGCCAGCACCGTTGCAGCTGAACCGCTCACCATTGTGACCGATATTCTACCGGTACAATCCCTTGTCGAAGGGGTCGCAGGCGATTTAGCAGATGTCACCGTTCTTATGCAGCCCGGGGTGAGCCCGCATGACTATGCGATGCGGCCTTCAGATGTGCAGGCACTGACGAACGCAGACGTGGTTATCTGGGTCGGCCATCCGCTGACACCAATTCTGGAAGATCCGATAGACCGGTTTGTGAAAGATGCGGTCACGCTTGAGCTGCTTGATACACCCGGTTGGTTGCCTTTAGAGACCCGCGGAGTGGACGATCACGATGACCTCGACGGTCATGACCACGGCGCAATCGATCCCCATGCCTGGCTATCGCCGCAGGTGCTTCAGGTCTGGACAAGCGCGATCAGCAACGCACTCGGCGAAGCTGATCCCGAACACGCCAGCCAATACGCACTGAACGCGACGCAAGTGATGTCTCAGATCACGGAAGTTCAAATTGCGGCAGAGGATCTTCTTGCTCCCGTGCGCGGTCGGCCGTTTGTTGTTTCGCATGACGGGTTCCAGTATTTTGAAACCGCGTTCGACATGCCGTCTACTGGACGGATAGCCCCGTTCGATGCAGCATCCCCCGGTGCAACCCATTTGGCAGAGCTGCAAACCTACGTTCGTGACAACAAGATCGAGTGCATTCTTACCGACCCCCAGTCGAATCAGGCCTGGGCCAAGTTGGTGACCGAAGGGACCGATGCACACATCGCTGTGGTCGATCCGCTAGGTGGTAGCTTCGAAAACTCCTCCAATCTTGCTGGCTCGATCATTTTGGACATTGCAGCGGTCCTATCTGATTGCCTTAAAGAATAGTTTTCCGGCGCAAAAGTATGCCCCCATAGAATGCCCACACCGGACATCCGTATATTTAGATACAGTGGTTATTCCGGGCAGGAGCTTTCATGGACAGCGCTAAAAAAGACGATCGACGGGTTCAGATCGAAACAGCAGCCTACGGGCTGCTGGCTTTGAAAGGGTACAAGGCGACGTCCATGCTCGAAGTTGCCAAACGCGCCAAAGCGTCAAACGAAACCCTGTATAAGTGGTATGGCAACAAACAGGGCCTGTTCCTGTCTATGGTAGAGCGTAACACGGGCACCGCCCGTGAAACGCTCGAGGCCAGTGCGGAGAGCGCCCAGAACATCTCCGATGTTTTGGACAAATTCGGGCCAGAGTTGCTAAATATGGTTACCGGCCAGCGGGCCGTCGTGTTGGCGCGTGCTGCTGCAGGTGATGTTCATGACACCGGAAAACTTGGCCAAACATTGTTTGAGGTGGGACGGGGCGCGATTGCGCCGCTTCTGACCGAAGTGTTTGCGAAACACGGCTCTGGCAATCTGGCACCGGCAGAAGCAACAGACATCTATCTGGACCTGTTGTTAGGCGATTTACAGATCAGACGCGTCATTGGTGTCCTGCCCTTGCTGAAAGACGAAGAGCTTGCCTCACGGGCTGAGCGGGCAAAGACCCTCCTGATACGCCTGATGGGTTAATTCTGCTCTGCTAACCAGACAGGCAAATCGGCAATCGACGCCAGAACAACATCTGCAAATGGTCGCAACTCGTCCGCTTCGGCCAGTCCGGTGAGAACGGCGACACGTTTCATCCCTGCGGCTTCTCCGGCAATCAAATCATGTGTGCTGTCACCGACCATGACACACTCTGATGGAGCGAGCCCGACCGCTTCGCAAAAGGCCAACAGTTGTCCTGGTGCCGGTTTTGCACCGAAACCGCTGTCATAACCGGCGATAAAATCGAAAAGCCCTTCAACGCCGGATGATGCCAGATGCGCGCGCGCCGGCAATTCGGAATCGTTTGTGGCAACGCCCAGTCGCAGCCCTTTTTCGCCTAACCCGCGCAAGAAACCGTCTAATGGCACGGCCTCAACCTGTGGCGCACTGGCCGCGCGGGCATTCATACGCGCAATTAGTGCACTGGGCGTCACATCGTTGAGGTAGGGAAGCAAAAGCGCCGCGACTTCGTCTGCAGTTCCGGCAATGACGACACTGTCTTTTTCAAATCGCCGGGCCTCCAGATCGTATCGGAGTTCGGCTGCCAGTGCCTGCAACAGAACGTCGTCCCCCGCACTTTCCTCTTGCAGCAATCCATAGGCCCAAGTGCCCCAAGTCGCGTTGAAATCGTAGAGCGTGCCGTCCTTGTCAAAGACGATCCCTTTGAGCGCTGCCATTGTCATCTCCGTTTAGGTCCAGTGAACCTGTTGTGCCCCGGGGAGCGCGTATCGTGCCTGAAGAAGCGTTTCATAGGGCCAACTGTGAACGTCACAAACCTGCATGACCCAAGCATCGTCCATCGTCAGGAATTCCAAAACCGAGGCCAGAAATTCCGGTTCGCTGGCCTGCGTCTTGAGATCATCAACCGAAGCACCGGTTGACCCCAGAAAGACCGGACACAGCTCTTCGTTTGACACCAACCAGCCGAGTGCGGCCAGTGCGATAGTTTCCGCCTGTTCAGGTTTCATTCGTAACTCTTAATCTTTGGCAACCGTTTCTTAACGAATAGATGGCACTCTCGCTCGAAACCACCCCGCGCGGAGCATGGAATGACGGGCCGAATCCTCATTGTCGATACTGTTGCCACGAACCGGATTGTCCTCAAGGTGAAATTGACGACAGCACAGTATCGTGTGACGGCCTGCGCGTCGATTGCAGAGGCGAAAGAGGAGTTGGCAAAAACTCCGGTCAACCTCATCGTGGTGGACACAACGGATCATCCCCCGGATATCATCGCATTCTGCTCAGAACTTAGGTCTGATCCGGACCGTTCCAAAATTCCGATTATTGCAATGGGCCACTTCGGATCGCCCCAAGAACGTGTTGCGTTGCTCGATGCCGGAGCATCGGTCGTCATGAACAAACCGATGTCGGACATCCTGCTTCTCGCCCGTATTCGTAGCCTTTTGCGGATCAGTGCCGCCGACGAAGAGCTGCACCTAAGGGACGACACAAGCCGTGCTCTGGGCTTCGCCGAAGCGGGTGACGTTTTTGTCGCGCCCGGAAAGGTCGCGGTCGTAAGTGACAGTCACGATTGTGCCAAACCGTTGGCGAAAGCGCTCAGCGCGGCGATGGCCACCAATGTGCACTGCGCGACGTACGCGACCGCAGTAAGCTTTGGGCAATTCAATCCGATACCGGACCTGTTTGTTATCGACGCGCGGAACAAAAATGGTGATTTCAGTGATGATCGGCTGTTTCGACTGATCGCTGATCTACGCAGTCGCCGTGAAACCCAGCACGCCGCACAGCTGATTATCTCTTGTGAAGACGGTGCGCAGCTTGCCGCGATGGTGCTCGACCTCGGTGCGAATGACGTGGTTCCACACGATGCGACAATTGCCGAGGTCGGCATCTTCGCACGCCGGTTGATACGGCGCAAAATCCGCATGGAAAAGCTGCGCGATACGGTCCAGACAGGGTTGAATGCCGCCGTTACGGACTCTTTGACCGGGCTCTACAACCGGCGCTATGCGCTTCCCCACATCAAAGCAATGGTTGATAGCTCTGTTAAAACCGGACGTAGCTTTGCGCTGATGGTGATCGATATCGATCATTTCAAACTGATTAACGATTCACATGGGCATGCCGCAGGTGACAAAGTCATCTCGGGTATTGCTAATCTTATCAGGGACAATCTGCGCAGCGTCGATCTTGTTGCCCGTATCGGGGGGGAAGAATTCCTTGTTGCGATGCCGGAAACAACCATCGAGCAGGCCCAAATCGCGGCGGAACGGCTGCGTTTTATGACCCAGAATACGCCGATTGCTATTGGCCCGACGCCTCCGGTCTCTGTCACCGTATCGATCGGTGTGGTGCTGGGTGGTGCTCTGAAGGATGCCACCCAAGATATACCTCTGCTGATCGATCAGGCAGACGCCGCACTTTATGATTCAAAATCCGGCGGCCGGAATATGGTGACAATGCGCACTGCCGCCTGAGTGGATTTCTACCGGTGCGGCGGGTGCCGCATTTCGTTTTCCAAGCGGTCGGCAAAAGCAGCCCGCCCAGCGGCGTCCATCGCCTGAATACGGTCCAGAACGGCAGCCTGACTGGCCTCCATTGCGGCCATTGCACCCAATTTTTGTTGATCGAACATCGCTTGAACGGCAGCCGGATCAAACGGGTCCTGCCGCAAAGCCGCGACCAGTTCCTGCAGCGCCAGACGACGATCAGCGGCAGCCGGAACAATGTTATGCATCTGCCCTCTGAGCGTATCGCGCACATGACGCTGGTCGTCGGCATTCAACGCGCGCGCAAAGGGGCTCGACCCGAGGTCAACACCGCCCAAAGGTGCGGGTGGACGCCCCCTAAAGATCCCGCCGGCAACGACCCCGACAACCAACAGGTTAAGCGCCAAAGAGACAATCAACACCACCCTGAGTGCAGGCCGCATGGATGAGTTCCGTTGTTCGGTCATGTTAGCTCTCCAAGCCCAGAATATCTTCGGGCGCCAAAACAGATACTGACAGGCTATCCCCCCAGATCAGGTCGGTTATCGTCGACAGGCTACTCGGGTCTGCGACGCCGATCCAGATACCTGTTGTCGCTGCTGCGACCAGCCCGCCAGCACCGGCCCAACCGCCCAGCGCGGCCCAAAGCGATGCCAGAACCGACCGCCGGGGTTCGATCGGCGCTGTGGTTTGTGCGGTGACTTGGGCTGCTGCTTCGCTGTCAATGTCAGCAAAGAGTCGTGCCATGAAATCTTCCTGAGGAACAGGATCATCTGTCCGCGCCGAGGCGAACAGTTCGTCAAGCTGCACGTCAGTCAATTGGGAGTCTTTATCGGTCATCGCTAAACCCCAGTTCCTCTTTTCGGCCTGCCAATGCTTTGGCCAAAGCCCGTTTTCCGCGCGCCGTCAGGCTCTCCACCGCCTCGACGCTCATATCCATAATCTCGGCAATTTCAGGGTTGCCGAGGCCTTCGAGATGCCGGAGCGCCACCGCTTGGGCTTGTCGTTCCGGCAAGGTTGCCAACGCTTCACCTAGGGCGCGCTGCCGGCTGTGGTCCTGCATGCGGGCCGTCACCGACGGGGCTCTATCTTCGGGTTCTGCGATCTGGTCGATGCCCACGCTGCGTTTCCGAACTCTCAGCCTATCAGTGCAGAGATTGGCGACAACACGGTAGAGCCATGTTGATACCTGCGCTTCGCCCTGCCGCCACTCCGGTGCAATTTTCCACAACCGGATCAGCGCCTCTTGGACCACGTCTTCGGCTTCGCTCAAGTCGCCCAACATCCGTTTGGCCTGCCCTAATGCGCGCGGAGTCAACCGCATGGCCAGCAAACGGGCCGCAGTTGTGTCACCGTTTGAAAAGGCAACCAGCAACGCCCCGTCAGGGACATCTGCGTATGCGTCAAAGGCCATTTCCATTGTCTTTCACAGGTATAGGCTCCTTCCCACAGGCGCAATCGGTAGCCCTGCGAACAGGGCTACCGTTTCCTGATTTAATTACCGGCAGAGGGTGCAGCGCGACCCGAGCCTTGGCCCATACCTTGCCCGATGCCCTGATCTTGTCCGTTCACACCGCGACCACCATCACCGTGATGGCCCATGCCATGACCACGATCCATGCCTTGACCCATCATTGCGCCTTGGCGACCTCTTGGTGCGGCGGCGAATTCTTCGGCAGTGATGGTACCGTCAGCGTCAGTGTCGATATTGGCAAACATCATCGCCAGACCACGACCCCGATCCTGCGGTTGTAATTCGTCGCTCGACAGCAGGCCGTCACCGTCTGTGTCGTGTTGTGCGATCATCATCTGCGCGCGATTTGCAGCCATGATTTCCATTCGCCCCATGACAACAGCAGAGAGTTCTTCTTGGGACAAAAGTCCGTCGCCATCGGTATCTGCATCAGCAAAGGGGTTGGTGACTGCGGCTCGCAGTTCTTCGAGCGTGAGTGCGCCATCCCCATCCGCATCAAGTGTTTCGAAATCCTGAGTGAACGGCATCGGATGCGATCCCATCTGGGCACCGTCTCCTCCGCGGCCGAAACCGGCGGCAGACACTGACGTCGCAGCAACACCGGCAACAAGAGCAGCAATAAGAAGTTTGGTTTTCATAGGACGTTCCTTTTTTTCGAGGTTTCTGTCCCGGTTTCATCTACCGGGGATGCTCTTCAAACGCGCCCAAAGCCAAATTCCGTCGCAAATAGTCAGATTTTTTTGAAAAACACGCGACATGGGGCCGCAACACCCATCTGAGCCCTTTCTTTTTTAGGACGAACGTCGCATGTCCGACGGATAGGGGAACGGAGTTGCTGCAAATGGAACAGACACAGACCACGACCGAAGAACGTGATGCCAAGCAAGCGGTCATGCGCGGGCTCCGTCGTCGTTGTCCGGCATGTGGCGAAGGTCATATGTTCGTGGGCTATCTCAAGGTTGCTGATGAATGCCCTGTTTGCCGCGAAGAGCTTCGTCATCATAGGGCGGACGACGGTCCCGCCTATCTGACGATTCTGATCGTCGGACATATCATGGCATTTGCGTTGCTAGCCGTGTTCGAACGGTTCCGTCCCGACCCGCTGGTCATGGCGACAATGTTTACGGTTGGAAGCGTCGCGCTCTCGCTCTACCTTCTGCCTCGGCTCAAGGGGCTGGTGGTTGCCATCCAATGGGCTAAACGAATGCACGGGTTTGGCAGGTAGTCCAGCCCGGAAGGGGAGGACGAATGGACAAAACCGCGCTCCGCGATGCGGCAACGATTATCGTTTTACGTGACAGACACACGGCACCGGCTGTTTTGATGGGACAGCGCGGGGCAACTGCGGCTTTCATGCCCAACAAGTTTGTCTTTCCCGGAGGTGCAGTTGACCCGAACGACGCACTGATCCCGCTTGGCACGCCCCTACCCGAAGTGTGCAAGACACGCCTAGAAGAAGAAAGCGCGCTTTCTCCCGATACGCTGGCTGCTGCTGCGATCCGTGAACTTTGGGAAGAAACCGGACAAATTCTCGGTCACAAAGACGTGTGGGAAAACGCGCCTCAGGGGTGGCGCGGGTTTGCAGCAAGCGGATACAAACCGGACGCCGCGGGGCTGAATTTCATTTTCCGTGCAGTCACACCCAAAGGTCGCCCCCGCCGCTTTGATGCGCGTTTCTTTTTGGTGGACGCTGAAAACCTGTCGACTGATCCGGATGATTTTTCAGGGGCAGAGGACGAACTTGGCCTACTCCAGTGGATTCCGCTGTCAGAGGCCCGCAAATTCGATCTTCCGTTCATTACCGAAGTCGTACTTGCCGAAATCGCAGCCAATCTGGACCACGATGGGCCTCCTATGGATGTCCCGTTTTTCCGCAATGATGATGAAGCTTTGCTGGTTACGCGCCTTGGCGGGAATAGCCCGCTGGACCGCTAGTTCCGGTGTAGCTGCGTTAGGTCGTATCCGTTGAAATCAAGGATCTGCCGTGCCGCGTTGTAGCGGTCAGCACTGATCGTTTCGCGTGCGAGGATTGCACCGGCTGTCCCGTCAGGCCTGCCGATCACTGCGGCCTCACCGTCGTGAGACAACCACAACACCCACAGCGGTTCACCGTCCACGTCATAGCGACCTTGTCCCAGATAGGTTGCTGGACCGCCCGCATAGGCGATCCCTGCGTCACAACCGAAAAAGATCATGTCACGGTCAACAGACAAGACCGGCTCACAGTCCGGCCTTTGGTCCGAAAACTCTGCCACAACGCGCCAAACGCCCGCGAAATCAGCAGGTTCGAACACGGCTTTGGACGCGATCGGCACCGTGCGATCACGATAGGTTACGGGGCCCGGCTCTGTGCTGACACAGGCGGACAAAAGAACCAGAACCAGACCCCAGCGTTTCATCAAAATGGCATCGGGTGGGCACGGTGCGCCGCATCAATGTCCTTCAGGACGTCGTCATCAAGCGTCATATCTTTGCCTTTGAGGATATGGTCGAGCTGTTCAGAAGAGGTCGCCCCCCAAATGGCGGAAATCGCGAACGGGCGGTGACGCTGCCACGCCAGCGACATATGCACAGGATCGAGCCCGTGTTTCGCCGCGATATCCAGATAGGCTTGGGTTGCATCGAATACGCGATCCGTCTTGCGACCGCCCAGATCACCGTTGATCGACATACGCGACAGCTCTGGCACCTGACCGTTCTGGTACTTGCCAGTCAAAAGTCCGGCGCCCAGCGGCGAATAGGACAAAAGCAGCACATCTTCGTGGATCGATACTTCGGACATGTCCGTGTCGTACAGACGGCACAGCAGCGAGTATTCGTTCTGGATCGTAGACATGCGCGGAAGGTTGTTGGCCTCGGCCAGCTGTAGCCACTTCATTGTCCCCCAAGCGGATTCATTGGACAAACCGATCGCGCGGACCTTGCCCGCTTTGATCGCCTTGTCTGCCGCTTCAAGTGTGTCGATCATATTGGCCACTTCTTTGGCCGTATCCTGATTGGAGGCATCGTATTTCCAGTTCTGACGGAAATGGTAGCTCCCTCGGTTCGGCCAATGCAGTTGGAACAGATCAATGTAGTCGGTCTTGAGACGCTTGAGGCTCGCATCCAAAGCTTCGCCAAAGGACCGACCGTTGTAGCCGCCCACACGGAAAGCGCCTTCTCCGTTGATTTTGGAGGCTATCGTCCATTCATCACGGCGACCTGTCTTAGCGATCCAGTTGCCGATAACGGCTTCGGTATTGCCCATTGTTTCCTTGGCGACCGGATTCACCGGATACATTTCGGCGGTATCCATAAAGGTCACACCAGCATCCAGCGCCATATCAATCTGACGATGGGCGTCGGCCTCATCCGTCTGATTTCCAAATGTCATCGTACCAAGGCACCAGTCCGGCACTTCAATACCCGTGCGGCCAAGTTGCAGCATCTTCATAATATCATTTCCTGCGTGTGGAGAATTGTTAGCGCAACCCTAGTGCTCCTGCCCCGATTGGCAAGCCCCGAGGCTTTGGCGACGTAGCAGCACAACGTTCAGTGCTGGCATCCTGCGGAATGCGCCGCTAAAAGGCGGATAACCGCGCACAGGAACGAACAATGGCACGACACCTCATTACTTCGGCTATTCCCTATATCAATGGGATCAAACACCTCGGAAACCTCGTCGGATCGCAGCTCCCTGCGGATCTGTTCGCCCGCTACCAGCGCGGACGCGGAAACGAGGTTCTGTTCCTCTGCTCGACCGACGAACACGGCACGCCAGCAGAACTAGCCGCCGCAAAGGCCGGCAAACCTGTCGCTGAATACTGCGCCGAAATGCACGAGGTTCAGTCCAAAATCGCCGACGGTTTCCGCCTGTCGTTCGACCATTTCGGTCGGTCGTCATCAGAACAGAACAAGGCGTTGACCCAGCATTTCGCTGCGAAACTCGCCGAGAATGATCTGATCCGCGAAGTATCCGAAACCCAGATGTATTCCCATGCGGACGGACGGTTCCTGCCCGATCGCTACATCGAAGGCACCTGCCCCAATTGCGGTTTCGACAGCGCGCGCGGCGACCAGTGTGACAACTGCACCAAGCAGCTTGATCCGGTTGACTTGGTCAATCCCCATTCGACCATTTCCGGCTCGACCGAACTTGAGATGCGCGAAACCAAACACCTTTACCTTTGCCAGTCAAAGATGAAGGACCAGCTCGAAGCTTGGATCGATAGCAAAACCGATTGGCCGGTGCTAACGACCTCCATTGCCAAGAAATGGCTGAACGACGGTGACGGATTGCAAGACCGCGGTATCACCCGCGACCTCGATTGGGGCGTTCCGGTGAAAAAGGGAAACGAAGACTGGCCCGGTATGGAAGGTAAGGTCTTCTACGTCTGGTTCGATGCCCCCATCGAATACATCGCCTGTGCGCAGGAATGGGTAGAGGCCGGCAAAGGCGCCGATTGGGAACGCTGGTGGCGCACGGACAAAGGCGCCGATGACGTGACCTACACCCAGTTCATGGGCAAAGATAACGTGCCGTTCCACACCCTGTCGTTCCCTTCGACCATCCTCGGATCCGGTGAACCGTGGAAGCTCGTCGATTATATCAAATCGTTCAACTACCTGAACTATGATGGTGGCCAATTCTCTACCTCGCGCGGTCGCGGCGTGTTTATGGATCAGGCTCTCGAAATTTTGCCCGCCGACTACTGGCGCTGGTGGCTGCTAAGCCACGCACCGGAATCTTCGGACAGCGAATTCACGTGGGAAAACTTCCAACAGTCAGTGAACAAAGATCTCGCCGATGTACTCGGTAACTTTGTCAGCCGCGTTACCAAATTCTGCCGTTCCAAATTCGGCGAAGAGGTTCCGACAGGCGGACCCGCCCTGCCCGTCGATGACGCATGGGTGGCTGAACTGGAGCAGAACATCCGTACCTACGAAGAACAGATGGAAGCCAAGGACGTCCGCAAGGCCGCCGCTACGCTTCGTGCGATCTGGGTCATGGGCAACGAATACCTGCAAGACGCCGCGCCCTGGGCCACCTTCAAAGAAGACCCCGAGCAGGCCGCCTCTCAGGTTCGCCTCGCCCTGAACCTAATCCCGCTTTACGCAGTTCTGTCCGAACCTTTCATTCCGGATGCGGCCGCCACAATGCTTTCTGCGATGAAAGTAGATGCTCAATGGCCCGGTGCCGCTGCTGAGGCAATTACCCGTTTGCCTGCCGGTCATGCCTTAGAAGTTCCCGACAACCTGTTCGGTAAAATCAGTGACGAACAGCGTGAAGACTGGCAACAACGCTTTGCCGGAACCCGCGATTAGATCGACCCTGCTCCGCAGGCCCGGGGCCTCCGGCGGGAGTATTGTTGGAAAGATGAAAGGGGGGCTGCGAAATCCCGCGCCCCCTTCTTTGCTTTTCAAATACTCCGGGGTGAATTGGCCTTAGGCCAAGAGGGGCAGCGTCCCTCATCTACGTCCGGCAAAGAACTCTTTAAGCAACGTCTCTGCCTCAGCAGCAGCAATGCTGTCATAGACTTCGGGGACATGATGACATTGGGGATGCGAGAACACCCTTGCCCCCTGTTCGACACCTCCCGATTTCGGATCGGATGCACCGTAGTAGAGCCTGCGTATACGCGCGAAAGAGATCACCGCCGCACACATCGGACAAGGTTCCAGCGTCACATAGAGATCATGATCGGGCAGCCGCTCGCTCCCTGCTGCTGCACAGGCCGCGCGGATTGCGAGCGTTTCGGCATGGGCTGTCGGATCCGAAAGCTCCCGCGTCCTGTTTCCGGCGCGCGCCACGACCTCCCCTTCGGGTGAAACAACGACGGCACCGACGGGAACTTCGCCCCTTGCGGCAGCGGCCTGTGCTTCTTCCAGCGCTTGATCCATAAAACTGCGAAACATCATGATCTTCTTCTGCGGTGTCCTTGGCGATCACGCAAGAGGTGATCCGCTAACAGTCGACGGTCAGAGACCATCGGCAGACGGATTTTTCGGCAAGAAGCAGGGCCAGCGATTGCTTAGTCCCCCGCGCTGTGGCTAAAGGGGTCCTATGAACACAGATACCCCTCAGGGCGATCGCATCGCCAAAGTCCTGTCTCGCGCTGGCATCGCCTCGCGGCGCGAAGCCGAACGTATGATCGCAGATGGCCGCGTTAAGGTGAATGGCAAGGTCATCGACAGCCCCGCGCTGAACGTCACCGAAAAGGATCGCATTCTGGTCGACGGGAAATGGGTATCTGAACCCGAACCGCCGCGCGTCTGGCTTTACCACAAGCCCGCTGGCCTCGTGACCACCAACCGCGATGAAAAGGGGCGTGATACCGTATTTGATGCCCTCCCCGAGGATATGCCGCGTGTGATGAGCGTTGGACGGCTCGACCTGAACTCCGAGGGGCTGTTGCTACTGACCAATGATGGTGAGCTGAAGCGGAACCTCGAACTGCCATCAACCGGCTGGTTGCGGCGCTATCGTGTACGTGTACGCGGCGATGGTTCAAAGATCGACCTTGATGCGCTGCGCAAAGGGATCACCGTTGAAGGCATCAAATACGCCCCGATGGAGGTCCAGCTTGACCGCCAACAGGGATCGAATGCCTGGTTCACTATCGCGCTTCGCGAAGGAAAGAACCGTGAAATTCGTCGCGCAATGGAAGCTGTTGGTGCTGTCGTCAACCGCCTGATCCGGATTTCCTATGGCCCGTTCCAGCTCGGCAATCTCAAAGCTGGCGAGGTAGAGGAAGTAAAACGCCGCGTGTTGCGCGATCAGATGGGTTGGGATGCAGAGATGAAGCCCTCCGCCAAGCCCAAGGCAAAGCCTGCCCGCGTCCGGAAAACCCGACCTACGGGGAAAAACTGAGCAAAACTCCCCTCTTGCAGGGTAGGCGCTAAAGGATCATTGTTCCTGTATGGAAACGGGGCAATATTCTTTTGCGGGCTATCGTACCTCGCAAAAAACGACGCCAGTACCCATATCTGGCAAGTTCACCTTGCGGAGAGGGTAGATGGCTCGCGTTGCTCTAGTTCTGATATTTCTCGCAATACTGATCGCCGCCAGCTTGGCCGTCATATTGGCGTTGCGCTACGCGGCTACGGCCTCGCACCAAATAGGGGACCAACCTATGCCCAAAGTTGTTAGCAACATTGCCTACGCGCTCCTGCTGATTTTGATGATCGGCGTCATTTTCGGCTGGATCGGAGGACTCTGATGGCCCAGCGTTTCGGGGGAAAATACAGCCCGCAAAACAAAAGCAGCGCGACCGGCCGAACAGCGACGCCTGTACGGGATGATCGTGTTGTTGACGCCGCTGGCGGTAAGGCAAATGTGCTTTTTGTTCCAGCGGTGTTTCTGGCATTCGTGTCGATTCGCGATAGCGCATCCATGATGGTCGTAGGATTGATTGCGGCGGCTGCGCTTATGCTCGCAGCGTGGCTCACACGGGAAGGGCTAAGGGCAGAGGCCGCATATAATGCCCGTTCAATCGCCCGTCGTCCGGCTATGCCGCGCAAAATCGTGGCCTCGGTTCTGATTGGCATCGGTGTTGCCCTCGCCGGTTTCCGCAGTGGGTCTCCGATTGTGGCAGACGTTCTCTTTGGGAGTGTTGGTGCCGTGCTGCATCTGGGTGCCTTCGGGATTGATCCGCTCAAGGACAAGCGGCTCGAGGGGATCGATGATTTCCAACAAGACCGTGTTGCCCGTGTGGTTGATGAGGCCGAAGAATACCTCGATGCGATGAAAGACCACGTGGCGAGCCTCAAGGACCGTATGCTTGATGCCCGCGTGGCGTCGTTTCAGGCTGCTGCCCGCCATATGATCCGCACTGTCGAAGAGGACCCCCGTGACCTCACCGGTGCGCGCAAGTACCTGAGCGTCTATCTGATGGGCGCACGCGATGCAGCAGTGAAGTTTACGGACCTTTACAAGAACACCCGAAATGAAGACGCCAGAAAGGATTTCGAGGCGCTTCTGACCGATCTGGAAAACAATTTCGCGGCCCGCACCGAAAAGATGCTGACCGATGATCGCAGTGACATGGATATCGAAATCAAAGTGCTACGCGATCGACTTAAAAGAGACGGCGTAACGCCGCAGTGACGGAGAGAGACATGTCCACAGAAACCCGCCAGAAAGCCGAAGCCACATTGGCAGACGTTGAAAAGGTAACCGCCGTACTCCTGCCAGAGCCGGGTACCGAAATCGTTCCGCTTGAAACACGAGGCGAAACCGCCCTCCCGAAACAACCGCCGGGCCTTGGCCGAGAGCGTCGACTCCCCGTCGCTAACTTGCGC